>VGSD01000136.1 GCA_016875155.1 Deltaproteobacteria bacterium
CCTACTTAAGGAAATGGATGACTATTATCCTGCAGACTCTACCCTTCGCATCATTCTGGATAATCATTCGGCTCACATCTCTAAGGAGACGATGAAATATTTAGCCACCCGGCCGGGGGGAGATTTGTATATGTGCATACCCCCAAGCACGGTTCCTGGCCCAATTTGGTTGAGACACTTTTTGGTAAAATGTCCAGAACCTTTTTGAAACATATCCGAGTCACTTCCAAACAGGAGCTCAAAGAGAGAATTCTTCTGGGCATTAAAGAAATCAACGAATCTCCTGTTGTGCATCGGTGGAAAAAATTCAATTTGGCCCCTAACTTTTAATGTAAATGGTTTATTGAAACCTTATACTAGGTAATCCTTTGGTTGAGTTGATCAAAATCGGCATTGTTTTTTTTGTCATTATCGTCCTCATGTACCGGAAGGTCAGCCTCTGGCTGACTCTTTTGTTGGCCACCTTTCTGCTCGGGATTCTCTTCGGCCTTCCTTTACGAAAAATCTCGATGGATGTTGCTTCAGCGGTCGTCGATTCGAAGACGCTTTCAATCATCGGCGCCCTCATATCAATTCTCTTCTTCAGCAATCTCTTGAAAGAAACAGGCCGGATGAACCAGCTTTTGGAAGGGTTTCAGTCTACGTTAAAGGATATCCGGGTGGTAATTGGCTTGCTCCCTGCTATCATCGGGTTGATGCCTATTAAGGGGGGTGCTTTGGTTTCTGCTCCTATGGTTGTAGAAGGCTCGGACGATTTGAAACTTTCACCGGAGCGGAGAACCTTCATCAACTACTGGTTCCGCCATGTCTGGGAATACGTGCTTCCCACCTATCCGGCTCTTGTCCTGGCCGCCTCCCTGATCGGCATTCCCGTTAGAAAACTCTGCTGGCTCAATTTCCCCCTCATGTTTGTTGCCATCCTCAGCGGAATCATGGTCGGCTACTGGGGGGTGCGCAGATCGACAAAGGAATATAATAACCTGTCCGGGCGAACAGCCATTTCGGTTTTACTTAAAAACCTTGCTCCCCTTCTCTTCGCCCTCTTCCTGGTAGTTGGGTTTAAGGTCAAACTCGTTTATGCTTTTAGCATCGCAATCGCGGGCATGGTCCTCTTCTTCCGGATTGGTTGGGAGAAGATTTTAAAAGGATTTAAGGGAAGTCTTGAGGTTGAACTTTTCTTAACCGTGGCTTTTGTCATGGGTTTTCAGGAAGTGCTTGAATCGTCACAGACCATTCCCATTGTTTCCGAGGCCTTATCTTCCTTAGGGATTTCACTCTGGTTGTTTGCGATACTGGTGCCGCTGCTGGTGGGGGTGATGACCGGAGTGACCTATGCGTCCATAGGCATCGGGTTTCCGATTCTCATCCCCTTGTTCCGGACCCATCCCGACTTTCTCAATTACATGATGCTGGCCTTTGCCGGAGGGATAAGCGGGGTGTTACTTTCCCCCCTACACCTATGTCTGGTTCTGACACGGGAATATTTCCGGGCCAATTGGAAAGGGGTTTATCGTTTCATCTGGTTTCCTGTGGCTTCGGTCTTGATAACAGGCCTTGTATGGGCTGCACTTTTTAGGAGGTCTTAATGTTGGGCGAAAGACCGTATTTCCAGGATCAGGTCAAATTGTTTAATTAAATTGTACCACAAGTGTCCGCTCAATAAACGAATAATCTAATTTATTCATTGGTGTCCTTTCTTCAGGCATGTATAAAATAGAATGAACCCAATATTATGATTGGCAACTTGGAAGAGCGAGAATGGATAACCGATGGGGTGAATGTCTGTTTCAAAACAGCTATAATCCATAGGAACATTAGGGGTAGCCATGGGGCAAACATTCGTTGAAAAGATATTTACCAGGAAAGTAGGAAGAGAGGTCAGGGTAGGCGAAATCGTGGAGGTTATTCCTGACGTGGCTATGTCCCACGACAACACGGCCCCTATTTCATTGATGTTTAAAGAGATTGGAGTGGATCGAGTCTTCATACCAGAAATTCATGTGATTGTGTTGGATCATGCTGTCCCAGCTCCTTCAGAACAGTATGCCTTGAACCACAAAATGGTTCGAGAGTTCGTAAAAAAATATCGGATTCCCTATTTTTATGATATCAATACGGGAATATGTCACCAGGTGATGGTCGAGGAAGGCTTTGTCCTGCCCGGCAGAATTATCGTTGGTAGCGATTCGCATACAACAACTTACGGGGCCTTGGGTGCTTTTGGGACAGGTATAGGTCGGAGCGAGATGGCAGTTATTTTTGCGACAGGGAAAATTTGGTTCCGGGTCCCTGAGAGTATGAAGATTTCACTCATGGGCCTATTGCCGAATGGGATCGTTTCGAAGGACATCATACTCAACATCATAGGAAAACTGGGGGCAGATGGTGCGTCATATAAATCCGTGGAATTTTATGGCGATACCATCACGGCCCTTTCCTTAGACGCCCGAATGACTATTGCAAACATGGGTGTTGAAATAGGCGCTAAGAACTGTTTCCTGGAGCCGGATGGTAAGGTTTTAGATTGGTTAAAATCCATAGGGCGTGGCCCTTTTGAGGTCATAAGAGCAGATCCGGATGCAAGGTACGAAACCGAACTTGTTTTTGATGTGAGTGGGCTGGAGCCCCAGGTCGCATGTCCTCCGGATGTTGGTCAGGTAAAGCCGGTTACGGAAGTTTTGGGGGTTAAAATCCATCAGGCTTTTCTTGGAAGCTGTGTCAACGGTCGGCTGGAAGACATTTCCATCGCTGCCGAGTTGATCAAAGGCAAAAAGGTGCATTCCGGCGTTCGATTCTTGATCTTTCCTGCGTCTATGAATATCTATAGAGAAGCTATGAGCCGGGGATATCTTGATACACTTCTTGAAGCTGGGGCCATCATCATGAACCCAGGGTGTGGTCCATGCCTCGGCGCCCATGAAGGGATTTTAGCGCCTGGAGAAGTTTGTATCAGCTCCTCAAACCGTAATTTCCGCGGCCGTATGGGTAGCCGCGACTCGGAAATCTATCTTGGAAGCCCTGCTACGGTTGTTGCATCTGCGATCGCTGGGGAAATCATTGATTTCAGAAAATTATAGTCAAAGGAAGAAGGAAGGAAAGTGATGATATTCGAAGGGAAGGTATGGAAGTATGGAGACAACATCAATACAGATGTGATTTTTCCCGGAAAATATACTTATACAATTCACAACCCCCATGAGATGGCAAAGCACGCCTTGGAGGATTTAGATTCTCAGTTTGCTTCACGGGTTGATGAAAATGACATCGTCGTGGCTGGAAAAAACTTTGGATGTGGCAGTTCTCGCGAGCAGGCCGCCACCTGTTTGAAGTTCGCCAAAGTAGGAACGGTCCTGGCAAAGTCGTTCGCCAGACTTTTTTTCCGCAACGCCATCAATACTGGGCTTCCATTAATTCAATGCCCTGAAGCCGTGGATCTCATAGAGAACGGAGAGATGATAAAAGTAGATTTCGGAAAAGGCGAAATTACCTGCAAGGCAGGTGTCTTCAATTTTCGTCCGCTACCTGAATTTATCGTCGGGATAATACAAAACGGTGGTCTTATTCCGCACACGAAAAGGAAATTGGCAGAACTAACGAAGAATGAGTAAAGGTTAAGGAGGTGATCGATGGCGAAATACCGGATTGCTATACTGCCCGGTGATGGCATAGGAAAAGAAGTGACAGAAGCGGCGATGATGGTTTTAGAAAAGATAGGGCTGAATGCAGAATATCTTTACGGAGATATTGGGTGGGAATTCTGGAAAAAGGAAGGAGATGCCCTGCCTGAAAGGACAATCGATTTACTCTGTTCTACTGATGTTTGCCTTTTCGGAGCGATTACATCTAAGACTACTGATGAAGCCTCTCAAGAGCTAGGACCATCTTTATCTGAAAAAGGATTAAAATATAATAGTCCCATTATTCGGCTTAGGCAGTTATTTGACCTCTACATCAATCTCCGTCCTTGCAAAGCTTTTTCTGGGAATTTATTGAACTATCGAGAAGGGATTGACCTCGTCATCTTCCGTGAAAATACTGAAGGTCTCTATTCAGGTGTGGAGTTCCATCCAGTTCCATTGGAAGTGAGGAGGATTTTAGAGGAATATAACTCGAATATGAAGCGCTTTTCTTTTGCGGGGAATGAGGAGACTGCTATATCGCTACGCTTGGTGACGAAGAAAGGGTGTCATCGAATCGTTAAAAAGGCATTTGAATATGCTAAACAATTCGGCAGAAAAAGGGTCACATTAGTTGAAAAGGCAAATGTCCTCCGTGAAACAGGAGGCCTCATGGTCAGAGAAGCACGAGAGGTGGCCCAAGCTTATCCAGATATCATTTTTGATGTGGCCAATGTGGATGCCATGACCATGTGGTTAATTAAAAACCCGGAACAATACGATATTTTAGTTGCCGAAAATCTTTTTGGCGATATCATTTCAGACTTAGGGGCTCAATTAGTGGGAGGGTTGGGCTTCTCAGCGAGTGGAAACATTGGTGATCGTTATGCCATTTTTGAACCTACCCATGGTTCGGCTCCTAAATATGCCGGTTTGGGAAAAGCAAATCCCTTGGCTATGCTCAATGCCACCGTTATGATGTTAGAATGGATTGGAGCATTAGATTGCGCAAGGGCCTTGGAAAGAGCAGTGAGGCAAGTGATAATTCAAGGAGAAGTGAGAACCTATGATATGGGCGGAAAGGCAAGCACTACAGAAATGGCCCAAGCAGTAGTTAAAGAAATATAAAATTTCGGGGCTGGACCGAAAAAAACTGCCCGCTAACCCGCTTCCTGGGCGGGTTCATTAAAACCTGGATTCAGGTGGTCTATTCAACCTCTTAAAATTAAAACATTTCTGGACCGTTTTTCTCCCGACAGGAAAAACGGGTGCCCGGCCTGTTTTGCCTGATTTATCTTTCACTATGTTTTCACTAAAATTAAAAAAATTGTAACACTTTAGCGCTTTGAAAAAAGTTCTTTGAAAACTGAATAAAGAATGTGTCCTTTCGGTAAGCCTGCATGAAGTCCAGCAGTGAGGCGAGTTATCATCGGTTATCCCTAAGAAGGAGGTGGATATCCGATGAGAGAGACCCAAAGCCTCATTAGCACATCTACCGTAGCTCAGGGGACGTCATTGAAATCTTACACTTTACATTTTTAGGGAGCGGCGCATCCGGATCGTGAAAGACTGTTTTCCCGATCGCCTCGCCTGGACAGCGGGGCATGTTCCTCATAAACCGGGCAGACTGATGCGAAGGAGGAAATAATATCGATTGATTTGCGTTACCTTGGCTGGTCGGCCTTTGAGATTACCATCGAGGATGGCAGGCGGCTGCTGCTGGATCCGTTTTTTTCCGGCCGCCCGAACGAGGGAATTACACCAAGCCCTGCTAGGCTTGAGGAGTTTGACGATGTCGATTTCGTCCTGGTTACCCACATTGCCCAGGACCACTTAGGGCAAGCATTTGACGTTCTTGGCAGAAGTCGGGCCACATTGGTATGCGACGTTGCCACTTGTTTCGTCGCTCTGGCAGAGGGAATCACTTCCGAACGGATCTTCCATATGGTCCCCGGCGTTCAGTTCGCATTCAAACACCTTCTGGTAAAGGCCCTGCCTACAGAGCACCTCTTCTTAAAAAAGCTGGGCGAAAACGCATATATCAACGCAGCCCCGCTGAGCTATCTCATCGCAACCCCGCGGGGGATTCGAGTCTTCTTCGGGGGGACACGTCCATCAGCGCGAACCATCAGCTCTTTGGTCGTCTCTATAAACCTCATGTGGCTATCCTGGGGGTAGGCGGTGTTGAAGTGAACGGCATGTCCCTCACGGAACTCTGGCCGGAGGAAGCAGCATTGGTGGCGAAATGGCTGGGTGTGAAAGTCGCTCTTCCTGTCCACTACCGCTTCGACGAAGGTGCAACCTTCGCAAAGGAACTCAAGCGGCAGGCCCCCCGGGTCAAATCGGTTCTCTTGAGGGCGGGCGAGTCCTATCGTTTCAACCTGAATGAAGGCAGGCCCCGTCGCTCAAAGGTTGAATGAATTTCTTTCAATTCAACCGATATATCAAAGAGTATCGAACACAGGCATCATGTGGCGATAACAAGTGGTTCATCTACACGAATTTTTATGTGTCCAGGGTGATGTCTGGCTGGTTATTCTGATTCTCTGGGAATGAACTATTTGACAATGAGGAAAGTCTGATAATTTGGAGCTCGAGGTGATGCTATGGTACGCCAAATACCTATCGTGACTTTATTACGATAATTTCGTTTTAAAGACATAACACCTTGTAACTACTGCAATAATCATTAATCTCAGTTGTATACACTGAATGGGATATTGGTTTTCAGTTCTTTGTTAACTAAATCGAGTCCACGGGCAAGGGCCTGGATTTCTTCCTCCATTTCTTCGATTCGATGAACAGCCTTGTAGCGACCTTTTGTTTTCTGTGACGGGGTTTCGACAAACGTGGCAAGTCTGATGGTGGAAAGCTTCTCTAAAAGAGTATGGGGACACCCCCTGAAGCCACTCCGCTCCATGGCTCTTTTGTACAAGACCATGGAGAGAAGAAAAGCCAAGAGACAGATGAAGCCATGCACTTCGATCTTCTGATCCGTCCAATGGTACTGCGGTCGAAGAGCCAGATGGAAGGGATTTTTCATGGTCTTGAATGCATATTCCACCTGAGCCTGGCCCCAGTAAGCAGAGATGATCTCTTCTTCGGACCACTCATGACGGTTGGTGATCAGAACGCGGTGGCCCAGGCAATTTTCCTGTAGCCTTTTGAATCGATCCTCGTCAATCCCGAAGGTCAGATCAAAGGCATGCTCAGCAAGTTCCTGGAGGTTCCAGCCGATCAAATCCTCCAGATCATGGGAAGCGATCAAGGCCCGAATTCTTTTCTCCAGAGTCTGGCGGGTCCTCTTTGGACCCTGGCGAACATGAAGGCGAATCTTCTTCTTGAGGGTATCGAGGGCAGAGAAGAGTTTCTTGATATTCTGCTGAATTCTACGGATCTGGCCCTCCAGAAGTTTCTGGGAGATGTAGACGAACACCGCCAGGTCAAGGCCCCAAATCTTGGTCCGTGTCCGATAACAGTCGATCTCTTTGCCCGAAATGGGCACCCGGCCCATTGCAAGGTTTGCTTTTTCAATGATCTCCTTATGATGACAGGGAGAGATCGCTCCGACAAAGTGGATTTGCCCATCCATGTCTGCAGAAAACGGAGCCCTTCTCTGCGACCCCTGTCCCGTCAAACGGGACCCAGAAAATCTTCGGTTCCAGGCTGTGTCCAAGAGGCTCATTAAGGAGGAGGTTATTGTAGCCTCATCGGGATGAACTAAGGGATCCGCAAACTTGAGGTAATGCGATGAAAGAATCAGAAAATCAGTTGGTTGGAATCTGTGGTCTTTACTGCGGGACCTGCCCCAAATACTTGGCCTATCAGGATCAGGATTTGAATGAATTGCAGAAGATGGCAGTATCCGATAAGGTTCCGATTGAAGATATCCGTTGCGACGGATGCCTTTCCGACAATGTCTA
>VGSD01000137.1 GCA_016875155.1 Deltaproteobacteria bacterium
CCAATGACAAAATCATTATCGGGCCGGGAACGATCGTTGAGCCGGGTGCGTTTATTAAGGGACCGGTCATCATTGGGAGTCAGTGTGAGATTCGACAGGGAGCTTATATCCGGGGGGATTGCATCGTAGGGGATAAATGTGTGGTCGGGCATACGACTGAGATGAAAGGTTCTATCCTGTTGAATGGAGCAAAGGCAGCCCATTTTGCCTATGTGGGTGATAGCATCTTAGGGAAAGATGTGAATCTTGGTGCAGGAACAAAACTTGCCAACCTGAAGATGATTCCCGGATCGATTACCGTTACCGTGGACAAGAAGCGGTACGATACGGGACGGCGGAAGCTGGGAGCGATCCTGGGTGACCGGACAGAAACTGGGTGTAACTCAGTTACTTCTCCCGGCACCGTGATGGGCCCGGGTTCTATTGTTTATTCCGGTGTTGCGGTACCCGGGGGATACTATCCAGGTCGAACCGTTGTCGCGCCCTCTCAGGGTTCTCTTCGCATCGTCAGTGCGAAGCGGTAAATCATATTCCTGGTCGTTTCCTATTTTCCATCTTTTAATTTTTGGGTCTCTTTCTGGACGTCCTGCCACATGTGGCCGTGCAGGATCAGGGTGAGCTTGCAGCAGGGACAGGTGAGGATTGCTCCCTCAAATAATTCCTCCAGGGGATAATCTTTTTTTCGACCACAGATCGGACAGGAGAAGGGTAGCGTTTTCATGCCCAGATGCCGGGAATGGGCTTCCCGCAGAATTTACACTTTCCAGCCTTGAGGTTGATCTCTCCGACCATATACCCTGTTCGCTGAATGATCCTCTTTTTGCACTTTGGGCAGAAAGTGTTTTCAGCCTCATTTCCTGGAATATTCCCGATATAAACATACTCTAACCCTGCAGATAGAGCCACCGCTCGGGCCTTCTCAAGGGTTGAGGGTGGTGTTGGAGGCAGGGTTCTGAGTTTATATAATGGGTAGAACCTTGAAAAATGGATCGGAGTATCTGGCCCAAGTTCTTTCTTGATCCAGAGACACATCTCTCGGACCATGGACATCTCATCATTCTTCGTGGGAATCATCAGGTTCGTAATCTCCAGATGGACTTTTTCTTCTTTCAGAATCTTCAAAGTCTCCAGAACCGGATTAAGCTCTCCACTGCATAGTTCACGGTAGAACGATTCTGAAAAACCCTTTAAATCGATATTGGCGGCATCGAGCACCTTACATAGGTTTCGGAGCGGGGCAGAATTGATGAACCCATTGGAATGAGTCACATTGAGGAGCCCTGCCTTTTTGGTGAGCTGAGCAATATCTGACATATACTCGTAGAAGATGGTGGGCTCGACATAGGTGTAGGCAATCGAATGGGCGCCCATCTCTTGAGCCTTCTTAACGATCGTTTCCGGTGGGACATCATAACTGAATACATCCTCAGGGGAGGCCTGGGAGATCTCCCAGTTCTGACAGAACTTGCATTGTAAATTGCATCCTGCTGTGGCGAGAGAAAATGAGATCGTGCCAGGCAGAAGGTGGAAGAAGGGTTTCTTCTCAATCGGATCCGGATGGATGGCACAAGGATTTCCGTAAACCAAGCTGTAATATTTTCCGTTCCGGTTCTCCCTTACCCTGCAAAGGCCTCTCTTTCCTCTTGAGACACGGCACTGATGGGGGCATAGTTCACACCGAATCTCTCCTCCTTCAAGGGGGACAAAATAGGGAGAAAGTTTTGTCTTAATGAGCCCCTTCTTCATCCCCTGCGCTTGGGTGGGCTGAGGAGGGCTGAGAAGAGAGGAAGCGGTAAGGAGACAGAGGCTCTTGCCACAGAGCTTCAATGCCTCCCGCCTCGTCATTTGGATATGAGAATCTGTTTTTCCCATCACCATTATTTCAAATTATAGCCGAACCAATCTTTCCGTCAACCTTTTTGGATATTTTATTAAAAACGCAACTTAAAACCCCGTCCTGTGGACGAAGATGAAAGCTGCATCTGTTGAAAGCAGAAAGAAAAAACCAGATGCTGAAACAAGTTCAGCATGACAATTCGGTTTCATTCTGATTCTTTTGTTATCCCGAACTTGTTTTGGGATCTCGGGTTATGGTTAAGAGAATGTAGGGTTTAAAGCCCCGCCTTGTGGGCGGGGTTCTTTACCCTCTTCACAACTCCATTTCGATGGAGTATAATGACACCCGTATGACATTAACACGCAGAGATTTCATTAAGGGTTCGGTTTTATTAGGCAGCTCACTTCTATTTTCCTCTGCTCTTTTGGCCAAGCAGAAGGAGGAGAGCTGGGTTCCTGCCTATGAAAAACTGGAGAGGGAAGGGAAGCTGGTTCAGAGAATCAAACAGGCATACGCCCTCTTTGAGAAATGCCAGCTCTGCCCCAGGATGTGCGGTGTGAACAGACAGAAGGATGAGAAGGGGTTTTGCCGGGCTCCCTTAAAACCCGTAGTTTTTAGCCACAATCCTCATTTTGGCGAAGAGATGTCCGTGGTCGGTCAGAACGGCTCCGGAACGATCTTCTTCTCCAACTGCAATCTCCGGTGTATCTTCTGCCAGAACTGGCCGATTGCGCATGAGGGAAGGGGCAAAGAGATTCGGGATGAGGAGTTGGCGGACATCATGCTCCATCTCCAGAAGATTGGGTGCCATAATGTCAATCTCGTCACTCCGACTCATGTCATGCCCAACATTCTTAATGCGACAAGAATTGCCTTGAAAAAGGGTCTCCGGATTCCTCTATTTTATAATACCAGCGGATATGAACGCGTGGAGATATTGAAGATTTTAGATGGCATCGTGGATATCTACAAGCCGGATATCAAATATATGGATTCGGATAAAGCAGAGAAGTATTCGGCGGGCGCTTCGGATTATCCCGAGGTGGTTAAGAAGGCAGTTATTGAGATGAACAGGCAGGTTGGAGTTCATCGGATGGACCGGCAGGGGGTTGCGCTTCGTGGGGTGATGATCCGGCATCTGGTCATGCCCAACCGGGTGGCGGGGACAGAGAAATTGGTCAAATGGATGGCAGAAAATCTTCCTAAGAATACATATATCAATATCATGGCCCAGTACCGTGTTGAATATAAGGCATACGAGCATCCTGAGATTGGACGGGCAATCACGGTGGAGGAATTCATGGAGGCGATTGACTGGGCTAGGAAATACGGTTTAATCAACCTTGATCCCCAATCAAAGGCACTCTGGAATTTTTACAACCAGCGCCGCCCCGGGTGAACCCTGTAATGTGTAACGCTTTAGTTCTTTGAAAAAAGAACTAATCCCCCTTCATCCCACTTTAGTCTATGACCCCAATCGGTCTTTGACTTGGAGGGCAAAAGGGGGAAATGCTTCTCCTCCCTTTGGCAAAGGGTGGGGAGGGATTTAAATAAGTTTATTTCAAACCGCTGAATTGATGTGGAGGTTTTAAAATGGGAAAAAGGCTTCTGGTGATTGGAGGGGTGGCTGCGGGGCCCAAGGCAGCTGCCAAGGCAAAGAGATGCGATCCTCAGATGGAGATCGTCATCTACCAAGGGGAAGAGGAGATCTCCTATGCGGGTTGTGGACTTCCCTACTTTATCAGCGGGGTGATCAAGAACAGAGATCTTTTAATCTCACGGACACCTGGCAAGTTTGCTCTGGATGGAATAAAGGTCTTAAGGGTCCGTCGAATCGAGGAGATGAACATCGATGAAAAGACAATTTCAGGGAAGAACCTTGAATCGGGAGAATCGTTTGAAGATCATTTTGATCGGTTGGTTCTTGCCACAGGGGCTGAGCCGATCCGGCCCAAGATAGAAGGCATCGATCTAAAAAATGTCTTTTATCTTCGTTCGATCTTTGATGCTGATGCGATCCTACAGGCGATACAGTCAGAAAAGATTACAGATGTCGTGATTGCCGGCGGGGGCTATATCGGACTGGAGATGGCCGAATCCCTCGTCCGTTCAAACAAAAGAGTGACGATCGTCGAACTGGCACCACAAATCCTGACGCTCTTTGATGATGATTTTGCTAGCCTACTCCGTCGGTATCTAGAGACCAAAGGGGTGCAGATCTTCACCTCGGAGGGCATTCAGTCCCTGATAGGAAAAGAAGGAAAGGTGACAAAAGTCCAGACAGCAGGCCGCGAGATTGAAGCACATGCGGTTTTAATGAGCCTTGGAGTACGACCCCGGGTTGATCTGGCAAGAAGGGCTGGGTTAAAAATCGGTGAGACTGGAGCCATCTGGGTAAATGAGAGAATGGAGACCAGCGTTGAGGGAATCTATGCAGCAGGGGATTGCGCTGAGACAACCCATTTGATTACCGGGAAGAAGGCATGGGTTCCTCTTGGCTCTACAGCGAATAAACAGGGTAGGGTGGCTGGAGTAAATCTTTGCGGTGGCCATGCGGTCTTTCCAGGAGTGATGGGGACAGCCATCTTTAAGGTTTTTGATTTCAATGTGGCAAAGACAGGGCTAAGTATGAGGGAGGCGGAAAAAGAAGGGTTCCATCCCATTCAAGCGATTGTCAGGGGATATGATCGAGCCCATTATTACCCTGGAGGGAAGGAATCCACCCTGAAGGTGATTGCTGATCAAAAGACCGGTAGAGTTCTTGGAGGTCAAGCCATCGGCGAGGGTCCTTCGGATAAATTAATCGACATCTTAGCTATGGCCCTTCACGGAAAGATGACCGCTCAGGACTTGGCCAATGTGGATTTGGCTTATGCACCCCCTTACAGTCCCGCTCTTTCTCCTGTGATTGTAGCGGCTAATGTTTTGACGAACAAACTGGAGGGAAAAGTAAAAGGGATTCAGCTGGCGCAGACGAAGGAAAAACTTTTGACTTCAGGAGATATTTTTCAAGTGCTGGACGTCAGAGAGGAAGATGAAGTCGCAAGAAAACGGATTCCCGGATCCGCTTGGATTCCCTTAGGGAAGTTGGAAAAACGCATGGGAGAACTCGATAAAAAGAAAGAGATTGCTGTTCACTGTGAATCAGGCCTTCGTTCCTATAAGGCTTGCCTCAAGCTCCAGCAGGAAGGTTTTGAGAATGTGAAAAATGTCGATGGAGGCATGCTCTGCTGGTGTGATAGTCCGGAGAAAACAGGATGAACTCCAGTCGGCCCGAATATGTTTTTATCGTAATAATTGGGTTTTTGGCCGTTCTGTTCTTTTTAATTGGCCGAATCAGTGGTTGGTCGACCCTTGCCAATTTCTACCGATTCTCTGGAGGATTTATTGGTCAGCAATGGCGATTTCAGAGCGCTCAGCTAAGGTGGTATATAGGCTATAACAACTGTCTGACCATCGGGGCCAATGAATCCGGCCTCTTTCTCTCTGTTTTTTTCTTATTGCGTATTGGGCATCCCTCGCTCTTTATCCCCTGGGGAGATGTCAACGTCACCATGAAGAAAGGAACTTGGGGGAAGTATGCGGAGTTGCGATTCAGACAGGCCCCAGCGATCCCTTTCCGGATGAGCGGGAAACTAAGCGAGAAGATAGCCGGAGTGGCTGGCCGTATGTGGCCGGGCGAGTCCCGCTGAGAAAGGATTGTGTTGTGATCCTTTTCCCTGTGAGTGAAGAGAAGAATAAGGACCTTCAGAAAAGGATGGAGGTTCTTGGTGTTCATGAAAGTGATATTGAGGAGAGGTTCATCCGGTCGTCGGGAAGGGGAGGGCAGAAGGTCAATAAGACATCCTCCTGCGTCTATCTCAAGCATCTTCCCACAGGGATCGAAGTGAAATGGATGACCGAAAGGAGCCAGGGCCTCAATCGTTTTTTTGCAAGACGGGAACTGGTAACTCGAATGGAGAGGTTTGCGGGCAAGTTAACACATGAGGAACTAAAAGCCAGAAAGGCAAGGCGGCAGAAGTCAAAGAGACAGAAGAGAGCAAAGCAGAAATATCACAGAGTGGAACTGTGACCATCTAACCTTTTTCCCTCTCCCCTGGTGGGAGAGGGTGGGGTGAGGGGGAGGACCTTTTGACCAAAGAAAAATTTCCAGTCACCAACGCCATTCGTTTCTTGAGAGAGCATCAGGTCGAGTTTATCGAACGCCCTTATCGCTATGAGGAAAAGGGAGGCACCGAAGTTGCAGCGCAGGCCCTGGGCGTGGATGAGCACCTGACGGTAAAGACACTCGTGATGGAAGATGAAAAAAAGTCACCTCTCATCATTCTCATGCACGGAGACAAAGAGGTCTCGACGAAAGAACTGGCAAGGGTCATCGGAGCTAAATCGGTCACACCCTGTTCTTCCGAAACAGCCTTGAAGCATACCGGTTATATGGTTGGTGGAATCTCTCCTTTTGGAACGAAGAGACAACTTCCAGTCTATGTGGAAGAGACGATCCTCAGCCTTCCCCAGATTTATATCAATGCAGGCAGAAGGGGCCTCCTATGTGAGATGTCCCCAAAAGATCTGATAAGGGTGCTGAATCCGATTGCCGTTCAAGTAGCACGATGAGAAAACGTCTGGGATAGGCAGCCGCAAGAACCTCCCGTTGTCATCAAATCTTTCCTCCCTTATTGACAGGCTGAAAATCGGATATTAAAAATATGGAACCGTTAAAACAACTCGATCACAATAATACGGGTTCATCCACTGAAAATTAAAAAAGGAAAGATTTAGAGGAAAGATTTAGGGGACGTTGCTGAAAAATATCACTTTACATTGATTGGTAATTGTGATAAAAGATTTTATGCCTCGGCAAGCGAGATTAGACGCACCCGGAATCCTTCACCATGTGATGGTACGGGGAATTGAAGGTTGCCCAATATTCCTTGACGACCAGGATCGGCAAGATTTTGTCTCTCGGATCAGTCAACTGGTGGAAATGACCGAAACGAGAGTGCTGGCTTGGGCTCTCATGGAAAATCACGTCCACCTCTTGATATTCAGCGGTCCTAAGGGAATTTCTAAATTTATGCGGCGACTCTTGACGGGTTATGCGGTCCGATATAATTTGAGACATCGCAGAAACGGTCATCTGTTTCAGAATCGTTATAAATCTATTGTCTGTGAAGAGGACCCTTATCTCCTGGAACTGGTCCGCTACATTCATTTGAATCCTTTAAGGGCAGGGATTGTGAAGAGTATAGAAGAGTTGGAAGGATATCCGTGGTGCGGTCATGGCGTCCTGACCAGGAGAAGAAAGAACCATTGGCAGGAGACGAAATATGTCCTCAGGCAGTTCAGTGAAGAGACGAAAAAGGCGATTCGAGTTTACCGGAAGTTCATGGGAGAAGGAAAGCAGCAGGGGAGGCGGCTGGATCTGGTTGGGGGAGGGCTGATTCGAAGCCTCGGCGGTTGGTCACAGGTGCTTTCTCTGCGAGAGTCAAGAAAGGATCTTAAACACGATGCGCGTATTTTGGGCGGGGAAGATTTCGTCCAAGATATTTTGAGAGAGGCGGATCGGAGCTTGCGACGGCAGCTGAAACTTGGAGAAAGGAAAAGATCGATTGACGATGTTATCAAGAGGATGTGCAAGGAAGAGGGGGTAGGAGAGGAGGAACTTCGGAATGGGGGCCAGA
>VGSD01000138.1 GCA_016875155.1 Deltaproteobacteria bacterium
ATGACTCCCCTCTCGTCTTATGCCAAAACCATGCCCTCTCAACCCACCAATGGCCACTCAGATACCTTTTTAGAAGCACTTTCAAATGCCCATCCAGATTTCAATGTCACAAGTTCTGCCAAAAATTTTTATTTTTTTTTCACTCCTTATATCGGAGTTCCAGGAAGATCAGGAACAGGTTGACAAGTTTATAAAAATTAAGCATGAGCTTCCCTTGCTCAAGAAGATTATATACTGGAATTATAAGGGATTGGCCCACTATGATGATCCTGTTTTGATGGGATATCGGGAGGTTCTGGAACAAGGGAAAAAATACGAGGAAGAACACCTGGGGGTGTTTGAGCAGAATGTGGAGACTGGCAAAGCGGATGACGTTTGCGCTCTTGTTTACACCTCGGGAACGACCGGAGTGACACCCAAGGGAGCCATCCATACCTACCGAACCATGAGGACCGGAGCAGACTATCACCTGAATCTTGATCCATGGCATGAGCATGATAATATCGTCCCCTACCTGCCGCCTGCCTGGATGGCTGAACAATGGTTTGGAATTGGTTGCCACCTTCTGTCGGCAAGCGTCCTGAACTTCGCTGAAGGACCAGAAACCCGGCAGAGGGACACCAAAGAGATACAACCCAATATCGTGGCCTATGGCGCGCGTCAATGGGAAGGGCAGGCAGCGAGAATTCAGGCAAGGATTCATGGTTCTGATGCCCTGAAAAGGCTTGTCTTCCGTGTGCTGATGCCCATTGGCTACAGAATGGCTGATTTTCGGTATAGAAAGGAAAAACCAAACATTATCTTGAGAATGATCTATGCATTGGCGGATCTCTCCCTGTTCAGACCTTTGAGAACCAGCCTGGGTCTGTCAAATGCCAGAATCTGTTATACCACCGGAGCAATGCTCAGCCAGGATGCTTTCCAATTTTATCATGCCCTCAATCTTTCCCTGAAAAGCCTATATGGAACAACGGAAGGGGGTGCGCTCACCGGCGCAAAGAATGATGACATCCGTTTTGAAACCGTCGGCCCTGCTCACCCAGGAACAGAGGTGAAAATTACCGAAAAAGGGGAACTGGTCTATCGGCAGCCCGGCGTCTTTGTCGGTTACTACAGAGATCAGGCCGCAACCATTGAGGTGCTTAAGGATGGGTGGTTTTACAGTGGAGACTCCGGCTTTATCAGGGAGGATGGACATATTGTGTTTGTCGATAGGGCAGGGGACCTCATTCTGCTGAACAGTGGAAACAAACTGGCCCCTCAATTTATTGAGAGTCGGCTGAGGTTCAATCCTTATATTAAGGATGCCTGGGTTTTTTCGGGCCCGGACAGATCCTACGCGTCGGCGATTATCATCATTGACTATCTCAATGTTGGCAGGTGGGCTGGCCAAAGGAGAGTGGCTTATTCTACCTTCGCTGAACTTTCTCAGAAGCCGGAGGTTCATGAACTCGTGAAGCAATCTATCAGCGAGATAAACAACGTCTTACCCCCGGGGTCTAGGGTGAGGAAATACGTTAATCTCCACAGGGAATTTGACCCTGACAAAGGTGAGTTAACAAGAAATAGGAAGCTGAGGAGGACATTTTTGGAAGAGCGCTACCGGGAGCTTATCAACGCGATATACGCGGGTAAAACGGAGGTCGCCATCGAAGCTCAGGCCAGATCCCAATCCCAGGATGGCCCGACGAAAATGACAAAGACCATTCTATACATCCAGTCTATTGAAGGGGTGACATGATGACGTTCTTTCTCCAATTAGTGGTTACAGGTTTTGCCCTCGGTATGATCTATGCCCTTATTGCAATAGGCTTTGTTATCATTCTCAAGTGTTCCGAGGCATTTAACATCGCCCAGGGGCACTTTGTTTTGATCGGTGGCTATCTTGGCTATACTTTTCTAGTAACGTTCGGCTTACCGGTATGGGCCACTCTGTTGATGGCAATATTAACAGCGATTATAATGGGTTTGTTGATAGAGCGCCTCATCTTACGGCCCTTGGTGGGTCAACCTGTACTCGCGGTCATCATGGTGACCATCGCCTTGGCCACGATATTGGGGGGTCTGGCAACCTTGATTTGGGGGGCCGAATACAAGGCTTACCACGGGTTACTGCCAACCATAACCCTCAAGATAGGCGAGATATCTGTACCCTCAGAATCCTTGATTGGACTGATCGTCTCTATCGTTACGGTAACGATACTCATGCTCTTCCTTCGCTATACAAAGATTGGATTGGCGATGAGAGCCACGGCCGAGGATCTACAGGTGGTGCAGAGCGTGGGCATTAAGGCAACCACTGTCTATGCCGTCTCATGGGTCATTGCTTCTGTCGTCGGTGTCATCGGCGGAATCCTCTTGGGAGGCGTATCCGGCGCAAATATGGAACTTGCGGAGATCGGCCTCAAAGCGTTTGCAGTGGTTTTGTTGGGCGGGGTGAATTCAATTGGTGGAGCAATTGTAGCCGGTATCATACTGGGTATGTTGGAGAATGTGGCTGCCGGGTACCTGGATCCACTCCTCCCGGGCGGTGGATTAGCTAAGGTGTTTCCATTTTTTGTTATGATCATCGTACTCATCTTCAGGCCTTACGGGCTTTTTGGCCTGGTCAGAATAGAGAGGATTTAATAAATGAGTTCACGCGTCATAACCGTTCAAGAGAGCTATGCGCAGGACTTAGCCATCTTCCGGACCAAGTTTCATTGGGGAGTGCTATTTGCATTTCTCCTTTTTCTTTTAACCTGTCCGCTTTTTTTCAGTGACCGAATGCTGACGATCATGACCATGATCGGAATTGCGGTGATCAGCGTCCACGGGCTCAATATTCTGACCGGATATTGTGGTCAAATTTCAATAGGGCATGCAGGTTTTATGGCAGTCGGTGGTTATGCATCGGCTATTTTGTGTGCCAAGCTCGGATTTCCATTCTGGGTTGCCCTCCCCTGTGGAGCCCTGACGGCGGGGATTGCAGGTTTGATCTTCGGCCTGCCTTCCTTAAAAATTAAGGGATTCTACCTCATCATGGCGACCATTGCCGCTCAATTCATCATCATCTGGACCATTATCCAACTCCGCAGCATTACCGGCGGAGCAGATGGTTTAAGCGTGCCTAAACCCACCATAGGAAGTATCGCGCTCAGTTCCAAAATCAACTATTTCTATCTGGTGATGGCATTCGCCTGCCTAGCTACGATCCTGGCTAAAAATATCATGAGGACGAGGGCAGGGAGAGCCTTTATTGCCATCAGGGATAACGACTTGGCGGCGGAGGTCATGGGAATTAGCCTCTGGAGTTACAAGCTGCAGGCGTTCTTTATCGGTTGTGTCTATGCCGGCGTGGCGGGGTCATTGCTCATTCATTACTATAGCTTCGCCAGTATAGATCAGTTTCCTTTTATGGATTCGGTCTGGTATCTGGGGATGTTAATCGTTGGGGGCATGGGCAGTACGACAGGGGCTGTCATGGGCGCTGTTGCTCTCAGGTTGCTGGATGAACTCATTACGATGGTGGGCCCTATTCTATCCGCAGCCGTTGCTCCCCAGGCGGCGGCCTCGTTGGCCCTTATCTCCCACGGATTGATCATCATCATCTTCCTCATTTTTGAACCCCGAGGACTTCATCACCGTTGGGAGATGGTGAAGGCCTATTTCAGGCTATGGCCTTTTTCGCATGAAGAATAGAAGGGAGGAGGTGATCAGATTCAATAGAATACTGAAGGATACTTATTCTTAGGGTCAAAATTCTTTTAGAAAAGAGAGGGCTTTTTCCCGGGTTTAAAGGAGGAATATCTTTTCTGCATCCTCCTCATCAGTGGGCAGTTTTTATTACGGGGTAAACCAAATCAGAAATTGGAAAGGAGGAGAGGGGAAATGTTAAAACTTCGATTGGCACTAATCATTTGTTTGATGATGTTGATGTCCTTGTCTCTATTTCCTGCCAGCGCTGAAGCCCAAAAGAAATTATACGTGGGCGGAACTCAGTCGCTGACCGGACCCTTTGCTGAGGATTCAGCAGCCGTTCTGTCTGCCATTGAGGACTATGTCAGATATGTAAATGAAACAAAAAACATGGCTCCGTGGCGGAAAGAAAAGTTCCCGGCTGACATAACGTTGGAGGTGCTTTGGAGGGACGATGAGCTGAAGCCGGCCAAGGCGCTAAGCATCTATGAGGAGCTTAAGGCCAAAGGAATGATGGTTGCCCGGATATCCGGGTCTCCCATCGCGCTGGCCCTCAAAGATAAAATGTGGGAGGACCGGATGGGAGGCACGAGCATGGCCACCGGTCCTTACTATCTGACGCCTCCCCAAAGTTGCTTTACCTATTACCCTATTTATACCGATTCTTTGGCTGCCATAGCCGACTGGTTTAAAGCGAATTGGAAGGAAACGAGGAAGCCCAAGGTTGCCTATCTAACTGCCGACAACGCCATGGGCAGGTCGATTGAGATCCCGGAAATGAAGGCATATCTTGAGAAAATTGGCTATGAGTTTGTAGGCACCCAGTATGTGCCCCTCGTACCCACTTCGCCGCCGACCACTCAACTGACCTGGCTCAAGGAGAAGGGAGTTGACCTTGCCCTTGGTATCATGATCAATCCCGGCGCACAGCCGACGGTAAAAGAGATGGTCAGGCTGGGCATGGGACCCTTCCAACCCTATAAGATGACCTTTGGTACTGGAGCGCCCGGTCATGCTGCCGTGCTTGCAGAAGCCATGGGTACACTGGGAGACGGTTATGTCTGCGCCGGCAGCTTCCGCCCCATGGATGACCTCGCCGTCCCAGGAATAAAGTACTGTCGCGAGTTGCAGGATAAGTATCGACCCGGCAAGCGGGTAACCCACATCATGTATCAGGCAGGGATTCTTGAAGGAATGATCCAGGTCGAAGCGTTACGGTTAGCCATGCTGGAGGTGCCTTTTGAGAAACTCACCCGCCGTGATGTTCTGGAAAAAGGCTTCTTCAAGATCAAGAATCTTGAGACCGGCAAAATAAGCAGCACTCCGCTCACCTATGGTGAAGGCGATATCGAGGGAGTTGATCAAATCCGTATTGATCAGGTGCAAAAGGGGAAAGTGGTAGAAGTGGGTCTCACTCCCCTGCGCCACATTTTTACACGTAAATAATAATTATACCGGGGGCTCTGAGGAGCCCCCGGAAATTCTAACCAAGACCAGACCCCGTTCGTCATGGTGGACCTTTAAACCTACCCTCCCTTGAAGGAATTGAAGGTTTTTGTTTACCATTTCGGCCATCCAGGGAGCATCCGCTAACGGGGTGAAAAGCGAAGAGGCAGCCCAAATCATTGTATTTCTCCCGCGGGTTTGCCTTCGGGGAGGCCAATAATGCTTACGAAAAAAGACTTGGCGATCCTGGACAAATTTGAATTCGATGTGCAACCTGTGGGGATCAAATTCTTTGCCAGGAAACCGGACAAGATTGAAAGGCTGAGTGAAAGGATGGCTTTATGTGAAATGCTCAAAAAAGCCCAGGAAGGGAACGCCTTTTGTGCCGGCCAGGAAAACCATACCTGTGAAGCAGGTCCATATGTCTTGGGACAGGCAGATGCTCCAGAGCCTTTTATAAGTGGAAGATTTGGAGCCGGGTTAAAAATTTTTGAGGAGGCGCGTTCTGCCAGTAGGCTCTATCAGTATATACCGAGGGTTCAGCGAGGAGTTGCTCATCATATTGCCTTTAGTCCGCTGGATAAGCTTCCTTTCGACCCCGATGTCTTGATCCTCTTAGCTAAAACCAGCCAAACGGAAATTTTACTTCGAGCGATGAGCTACCGGACTGGGAAAATGTGGTCGAGCAGATACTCCGCCGCCATCGGATGCGCATGGATTTTTATTTATCCTTATCTGACAGGAGAACTGAATTATACCATTACAGGCGTTGGTCATGGCATGAGGCGAAGAAAGCTATTTCCGGAAGGTCAGCAGCTTGTTTCTATCCCCTTTGACCTGCTGCCCTCTATGCTTCAGGCGTTACGGGATATGCCGTGGGTCCTCCCTGCCTTTGAACCGGACGGGACGGAATTTGTTAAACGATTACTTATGGAGTTGGGTATTACCCCGCCCGATTAATTTAAAGCCTTGCACATATCGCAGGGAATATCAAGCTCGTTCTGCCTCAAAATAACGAAACCTATATAGCCGTATAGGAAACCTTTCCGTTTAGGGAGAGAGAAATGAATCTTGCGTCAAACCTTGAGAAATCAGCCTACTTCTTCCCTGAAAGAGTTGCTGTATGTGAAAATGATCGAACGATAACGTATCGACAGCTCAATGAACAGGCAAATCAAATTGCTACATCGCTTATTCAAATGGGTGTCGGGCCGGGAGATCTGATTGGTCTTCTTGCTCCTAACTCAATGGATTGGATCGCTTTTTATTTTGGCGTTCTAAAAGCAGGAGCGGTTGCAATTACTTTTTCCAGCCTTTTAAAGGGCGATGAATTAGCCCTCCTCGTGGGCTATTCAAAACCGAAAATCGTATTCACATACGACGAAAAACTAAATGACCTTTTCCGATTAAAGGACTCCTGTGGCATTGAAAAGATCATTTCTCCCAATGGGGATCTGGATTTAATCCGGATGACTGAAACCGGTTCTCTCTCCTTTAAGGCCATCGAGCGTGACAGGGCAGATACAGCGGCCATCCTTTTTACGGGTGGAACGACTGGAACGCCCAAAGGCGCCATGCTGACCCACGAGGGCATCAATTTTTCCAGTGTCAGCATTGCCTACTTTGAGCGATCCACTGAGAACGATCGGGCTCTCTGTTTTATGCCATTTAATCATGTCTTCGGCCAGATCCACATTATGAACGGCACCATCTTGACCGGAGGCTGTCTGGAGATTCTGCCTTCCTTCAATATAGATCAGGTTCTTGAATGGATGGCGGCGGGCCGGATAACGAAATGTTTTGCGGTTCCTACGATCTATGTGCGCATGCTGAGCATTGACGATTTAAGGAGTAGGCTGGGAAAACTTCGCTATTGTTTCTCGGCAGCCGCCTCATTGCCCAAAGAGATCGTCAAGCAGTGGAAAGAACGGACTGGAATAACGATCTCTGAGTCTTATGGAATGACAGAAGGCATGCCTGTCACCTATAACCATTATTACCCGGACAGGCATGTGGTGGGATCCGTAGGACAGGCGATTCACGGGGTGGAGGTCCAGATAAGGGATGCATCGGGTCATCTGTTAGAGCAGGGCCAGGAGGGTGAGATTTGTTTCCGCGGGCGGAATGTGATGAAGGGATATCTTAACAATTTAGAAGCGACTCAGTCCGCCTTCTGGAAAGATGACTGGCTTCGATCAGGAGACATCGGCCTCTTCGATTCGGAGAGCTATCTTTATGTCGTGGACCGTCTCAAGGATTTGATCATTACCGGAGGTGAAAATGTTTACCCCCGGGAAGTGGAAGAAGCGCTCTACATTCGGCCTGAAATCCAGGAGTGCGCTGTTGTGGGACTTCCAGACAAGGAATGGGGGGAGC
>VGSD01000139.1 GCA_016875155.1 Deltaproteobacteria bacterium
GGAAGCGGTCTGGGGCTCAGTATTTGTAAATGGATTGTTGAAGCTCATCAAGGCGAAATTACAGTCCATAGCGAACCGGGGAAAGGAAGCTCCTTTATTGTTAGATTACCCCTTTACACCCCCCAGGGACAGAACCTGGATAATTTTTAACCAATGGAATCCCATTTTTTCGAATTAGTTCCAGAAGAAAAAATTAAAGAATACTATTACCTTAATCATTTCAAATAATTATAAAAATGGCAAAATTTGGCACTCATCTTGCTTCTATATAACTCGATCCTGAAACCTTAGGTGTCACTTATACCCCATTTGCTATTTTAATTCTGTTTTTGTTTTCTGTCTTGATATGTTTTTATTTGGTTTAACTCGTTCAATCAATGCGGTATGTCATGAAGGAGTGAAAGTTGTCTGAACGATTAGGTGATTTACTCATCAAGAGGAATTTCATCTCCCCTGATCAACTCAAAAAGGCTCAAGAAGAGCAAAAGATAAAGGGGGGACGATTAGAGTCAAACCTGATCCGGTTGGGCTATATAAAAGAAGATGAACTTCTTTCCTTCTTGAGCGCCCAATACCGTGTTCCCTCGGTAAAGCTTTCGAAAATTGAAATCAACCCCAACGTCATTAAACTGATTCCATCAAGCACCTCTAAAAAATATTTCATCATCCCAATTAACCGTGTGGGTCCTAAATTAACCCTGGCGATGGCGGACCCCAGCAATATTGTCGTTATCGATGAAATCAAATTTATGACCGGCTTCAATGTCGAACCGGTTGTCGCTTCGGAGACGGAAATCGTCGACGCCATTAAAAAATATTATGGCGGTGGAGGAAGCGTAGCCGGATTGGGAACACAGACGTTTCAGGCCCAAGATTTCTCCCTGGAAGACGAAAAGCTCCCGGACACCGAATTTGACCTCATGGATGTCAGTTTGGTCGATGTTGATGAGTTTGACAAGTTAGTCCATGGAGCGGTTGATAACGTTGAGGTCGTTGAAAACCAGACGGCAGATGAGACAGACGAAATTGGAGGGCCAATCATCAAGATCGTCAATGGCGTCCTGATCAAGGCGATCAAATTAGGGGCCAGCGACATCCATTTCGAACCGTACGAGCGAAGTTTCCGGGTCAGATACCGGGTGGATGGCGTCATGCGACGGGAAATGACGCTTCCCGTTCAGATTAAGAACGCCATCGTCTCACGCTTGAAAATCATGTCAAAGCTCGATATCGCGGAAAGACGCCTTCCCCAGGACGGCAGGATCAAATTGCGCCTTGGCAAAGGCAGAGAGATGGACTTCCGGGTCTCGACCGTGCCTGTCCTCTTTGGGGAAAAAGTCGTGCTCCGCTTGCTGGATAAATCGTCTTTACAACTGGACATGGCGAAATTGGGATTTGAAGAATCATCTCTTGAAGATTTCAAGAACGCCCTTCGAAAACCTGTAGGGATGATTCTGGTCACAGGGCCTACGGGAAGTGGTAAAACAACGACCCTCTATTCAGCGCTATCCGATTTGAATAAAGAGTCTGAGAATATTACCACGGCGGAAGATCCTGTAGAATATAATTTTATGGGCATCAATCAGGTCCAGATGCATGAGGAGATCGGACTCACCTTCGCTTCCTCGCTCCGGGCTTTTCTTCGACAGGACCCGGACATTATCATGGTGGGCGAGATCCGAGACTTCGAGACCGCCCAGATTGCCGTTCAGGCCGCTTTGACCGGACACCTCGTTTTGAGCACTGTCCATACCAATGATGCCCCCGGAACCGTGACTCGGTTAATCGATATGGGCATTGAACCCTTTCTGATTTCATCCGCTGTCATCCTCATTTTGGCTCAGAGATTAATTCGAAAAATCTGCATGGAATGCAGGGAACCCATCAAAGTTCACCCCCAACTCCTCATTGATCTGGGAGTTTCACCAGACGAAGTGAAAAACTTCCCGGTTTATAAAGGAAAAGGATGCTCCATCTGCAACAACACGGGCTACAAGGGACGAGTTGGACTCTATGAGGTCATGGCCATCAAGGAGGAAATCAAAGAGCTCATCCTGTCTAGGGCATCGACCTCTGAAGTCAAGAAAGAAGCGATGCGGTTAGGGATGAAAACTTTGAGACAGAGTGGGATCATCAAGATTCGAGATGGATTGACGACGATTGAAGAAGTGCTCCGATCAACGATGGATGACCGATGATACTTAACAAGAAGGAGAACATGAAACATGATTGAATTACAAAAATTGCTTGAAGTCATGATAGAAAAGAAAGCCTCCGATCTGCATATTACCACAGGGTCTCCTCCCCAGTTCAGGATTGACGGAAGATTGATGAGTGTTGACTCAACGGTCCTCGTCGCCCCTGACACCAAAAGGCTCTGCTATAGCGTTCTCACCGACGCCCAGCGCCATAAATTTGAAGAAGAGACAGAGCTCGACTTCTCTTTCGGCATCAAAGGGCTGAGCCGATTCCGGGGAAACATCTATATGCAGAGGGGCGCCGTGGCAGGCGCCTTCCGGGCCATCTCCTTTGACATTCTCGCCTTCTCCGAGCTCGGAGTTCCACCCATCGTCAATGAGTTGATCAAGAAGCCCAAGGGGCTCGTCCTGGTCACAGGTCCAACCGGCACCGGTAAATCAACCACCCTTGCCGCCATGATTGACAAGATCAATAATGAACGAAACGCCCATATCATCACGATCGAGGATCCGATCGAGTACCTCCATCGCCATAAAAATTGTATTGTCAATCAGCGGGAGGTCAATTCCGACACGAAAACGTTCGGGCATGCGCTCCGGCATGTCCTGCGGCAGGATCCCGATATCATCCTCATCGGCGAGATGAGAGATCTTGAAACGATCCAGGCAGCCCTGTTGACCGCTGAGACAGGCCATCTCACCTTTGCCACCCTGCATACCAACTCCTGTGTGGAGACGATCAACCGGGTCATCGATGTATTTCCGCCTCACCAGCAGCAGCAGGTGAGAACACAGCTCTCCTTTGTTCTTGAGGGGGTCTTATCCCAGCAACTTCTCCCCAAAATAGGCGGAAAAGGCCGGGCCCTGGCCATGGAGGTCTTGATTCCAAACCCGGCCATTCGAAACCTAATCCGGGAGGATAAAATCCAGCAGCTCTATTCTCTGATGCAAGTCGGTCAGGCTAAATTCGGAATGCAGACCATGAACCAAGCTCTCCTCTCCCTCGTGGAGCGTCGTCTCGTTTCCTTGGAGGACGCCACGGAGCGAAGCCATAATTTAGAGGAATTTCGTCAGATGTTATCCAACTCAGGCATCCTTGCTGGAAAGAGAGAAAAACAGGCAAGGACAACTTAAAGAAGGACAGGTGGATTATGCCAATCTACAAATGGGAAGGGAAAACGTCGAAGGGATCGGTTAAAAAAGGCGAGATGGAGGCTCCAAGTGAAGCCGCCATCCGTATTCATCTCCGCCAGCAAAACATCATCCCAACTAAAATCGGAGTAAAAGGTAGAGAAATTAAAATTTCTCTACCGATAGCCAAGAAAGTCCCGCAGCGTGCCATTGCCATCTTCACCCGCCAACTGGCAACGATGATCGATGCTGGCTTACCTCTGGTTCAGTCGCTCGATATCCTCTCTTCTCAACAAGAGAATAAACTTTTCAAAAACATCCTCCGAGAGATAAGAGAGGATGTGGAAGGGGGATCCACTTTTGCCGGAGCACTTAAAAAACACCCCTCCACCTTCGATGATCTCTATACGAACTTGGTGGTTGCGGGTGAAGAGGGAGGAATTCTTGACAATATCCTGACCCGATTGTCGAACTATATTGAAAAGGCGGAAGCCCTTAAGAAAAAGGTGAAATCCGCCATGATCTATCCTGCCATCATTGTATCGGTCGCCATTCTCGTGGTGATCATTTTGATGATTTTCGTCATCCCTGTCTTTGAGACGATGTTCAAATCAGCAGGCCAGTCTCTTCCGCTCCCGACTCTGATTGTCCTCACCATGAGTAAAATCATCAAAAAATATATCGTTGTCATTGTCCCTGCCCTCATCCTCTTGGTCTACCTGTTCAGGAAGTTTTATAAAACCGATACAGGAGTGATCCTCATCGATCGCCTCATCTTAAAAGTGCCTGTTTTCGGAATGCTTCTTAAAAAAGTCGCCGTGGCCCGATTTGCCAGAACACTGGGCACACTGGTCAGCAGTGGTGTTCCTATTCTTGACGGACTCCTGATCGTCTCGAAAACAGCGGGAAACAAGACGGTTGAGACAGCCATCCTGAGTGCAAGGGCTAGCATCCGGGAGGGTGAAACCATTGCCGAACCTCTTGGCCGAAGCGGGATCTTCCCTGCCATGGTCATTCAGATGATCTCGGTTGGAGAATCCACCGGTGCCCTGGACTCGATGTTGACCAAAATCGCGGATTTTTATGACGATGAGGTGGATGTGGCGGTAAGCAACCTGACTTCCCTTCTCGAACCTTTTCTGATGGTCTTTCTGGGAGTCGTCATCGGAGGGGTTGTCATTGCGATGTATCTGCCAATCTTCCAGATGGCATCGGCTGTTCATTAAACGCTTGCTTCTCTTATCGAATGATGGAACCCTATGAATCCTAATCTTAGTGTCCCTGAGGACACCCAACAGAAAACCCTCAACAATGTGAGGGGGTTGATGCTCTGGCGGGTCATCATTCTCACCCTTTTGCTTGCCATCGCCTATATCTTTCAGCTCTCCGAGAAAAAGTATTTCTTCATCTCAACAACCAACGAGTTCTACTATTTCATTAGCTTTTTTTATCTGGTTACCATTGCCTATGCCTTTCTTCTCAAGCGGATCAACGACCTTCGTCGATTCACCTTCGTCCAGTTGGTCATCGATCATCTCTTCGTTGCGGGGCTCATCTACTATACGGGCGGAAAAGGAAGTTTCTTTCCGGTCGCCTACATCTTCTCGATCATCGGTTGCAGCATCCTCTTCTATAAACGAGGGGCCTTCTATTCGGCATCCCTTTCCACCTTTCTTTACGGCCTCATTTTGCTCCTCCAGCTCTATGAGTGGGTGCGCCCTCCGGGCCAGGGGGTCACCCCTGAGGCCAGTCAGGTCTTTTATTTATTGGTCATCTATCTGGCCGCCTTCTATATCGTCGCCTTTCTGAGCAGTACCATCTCCGAAGAATTGAAAAAGAAGAAGACCGAACTGATTCAAAAACAGGTTGATTACAATCAACTGGAAGCCTTTAATCGGAATATTGTCCAGAGCCTTGATAGTGGCTTGCTGACCATCGATCTCAATGGAAGAATCAATTTTCTGAATCGGACCGCGGAAAAAATATTGGTCCGTAAGGGAGCTGAATTAAAAAATGGTTCCATGTATGATCTTTTCCCCGAGATGGGAGGGGTCGTCGAAGAGATGAAACGAAAGGCTTCCGACTTTTTTAACGATTACCAACGTTACGAAGCCATTCTTCCTGCAGAGAATGGGGGCAATCTCTATCTCGGTTTTTCCATCTCTCCCTTGACCGATCCGCAGGGAGCATTAATCGGTCACACCCTCATCTTTCAGGACATCACCCGTTTCAAGGAAATGGAAGAACAGATGAAACGTTATGATCGAATGGCCGCCATCGGATCTCTGGCCGCTGGAATGGCCCATGAAATTAGAAACCCTCTCGCCTCATTGAGCGGAGCGATTCAAATGTTGAAGTCGGAGCTCACCCTCGACCCCCAACAGAATCATTTGATGGAAATTACCCTGAGGGAATCCGAGAGACTCAATGCGCTGATCACTGACTTCCTCCTCTTTGCCCATCCTCCTCACACCAATCGGTCCTCCTGGGAGATCGGCAAGGTTCTCGACGAAACCGTTGAACTCTTTACCCACTCTCCCGTCTTTCATGAGGGACTTCATATCACCCGACCCCATCGAAATGGGGAAATCCTTGTGGTGGCTGACCCGGACCAGATAAGGCAGGTCATTTGGAACCTTTTGATCAATGCCGCTCAAGCGATACAGGAAAGCGGTGACATCTGGATCGCTCTCGAAAAGTCAAATGAAACCTTAAGAGGGGGAGGTCTCCTTCGTTCGCCGTTGAAGGGGAAGGATTGGGTGAAAATCATCATTACCGATTCTGGCAATGGGATCGCTCCACAGGAAAAGGAGAAGATCTTCGAGCCATTCTACACGACCAAGGAAGGAGGGACGGGGTTGGGCCTCTCCATCGTCCATAAAATCATTGAAAGCCACAATGGAGTCATTAAGGTCGAAAGCGAGGTCGGTCGGGGAGCCACCTTTACGGTCTTTCTCCCTGCTGGAACAAGAGACAGCTCCGCTCCGATGAAAACCTAAGGGGAAAAAATGTTCAAGGATAAGATTCTGGTTGCCGATGACGAAAAAAGCATGAGAGAGCTCTTGGACATCATGCTGAAAAAGGAGGGTTATAAGATCACGCTCGCCTCAAACGGGGAAGAGGTCATGAAGTTGATCGAAAAAGATATCTTTGACCTGGCCCTGGTGGATATCCGCATGCCCCGACAGGATGGTATCTCCGTTCTGAAAAGGATCAAAACGGTTTCACCCGAAACCATTGTCATCATGATGACAGCCTATGCCTCTGCTGACACGGCGATCAAGGCGATGAAGGAAGGGGCCTACGATTACATCACCAAACCTTTCAAGATTGATGAGATTAAGATCATTATTCAGAATGCCTTGGAAAAGAAACACCTTGAGAATGAGAACCTCCTTCTTAAAAAAGTGGTCAGAGACCGATACCATTTCGAAAATATCATTGGGCAGGGTTCGAAGATGCTCGAGCTCTATGACCTCATGGAGAAAGTGGCCCCTACTAAAACGAATATCCTGATCACCGGAGAAAGCGGAACAGGTAAGGAACTGGTGGCCAAAGCAATCCACTATAACAGCCCGCGTAAAGACAAACCTTTTGTCACCCTCAACTGCGGGGCGATCCCCGAATCCCTGATTGAAAGCGAACTCTTCGGCCACATGAAGGGAGCGTTCACCGATGCCATCACAACCAAGAAAGGGTTATTCGAGGTCGCGGACGAGGGCACTCTCTTTCTGGATGAGATCAGCGAGCTCCCTCTGATGATGCAGGTGAAATTGCTCCGCGTTTTACAGGACAGGGAGTTCAAGCGGGTAGGAGGAACGGAGGATATCCGGGTCGATGTCCGGATTATCTCTGCAACGAATAAAGATCTCGAAGAGGCCGTCCGGGCAAAACAATTTCGAGAGGACCTTTTCTATCGGCTCAACGTCATCCAGATCAAGCTTCCCACTTTGAGGGAACGAAAGGAAGATATCCCATCGCTGGCTGGCCATTTTTTAAATCGATACGCTGAAGAGCTCGGAAAACAGATCTCCCAAATTTCTCCCGATGGCCTTCGAATCCTGATCCAGTACGACTATCCCGGGAATGTGAGAGAACTTCAAAACATTATCGAAAGAGCAGTGGCTCTTGAAAACTCTCAGGAGTTGACGCCATCCAACC
>VGSD01000140.1 GCA_016875155.1 Deltaproteobacteria bacterium
GATCAGAACACGCGGATCTCTCGATTCAACCCTGATCCGATAATCCCGTCCCTCCACTTCACCGTTTTCAAGCTCGTTAAAATTGGTATAAGAAATCATCACCGGCAGAAAGAAAAAACAGGATGTTCACACAGAATATAATGAGGGTCAGGTCAATTTTCTTAGCATTAACCTTTCCCACCAAATTCAGCCAACGATTGCTTTTAGGCGAAATGTCCCATGTCAAGGGCTGATCACTTTCTGCGAAGCCCCATTAAATTTTCTGAAGATGACTGAACGTATTCTCTGAATGCGCCATCAACACCTCACTCTGCGTTCCTATTTATGAAACTTTCAGGCTCATCTATAATATCTATATCTACTTGCAAACGAGAAGCTCTGTGAACGGAACTAGGACACGTCCTTCCTCTGCCAATAACCTTTGTCGTTGACGAAGATAATATGTAAGTTCCATATTATCCTCCAAAAGCATTGTGACATCGTAACCATCCATGATAAAGAAACTTGGCTGTTTGCCCTGAGTAATAGCAACAGAGGCCTCCTTGCTAATACCGTTTATGGCAATAAAAACCCCTCGAGTATATTTCGACTTGCCTTCGATCTTGCCTCTGAAAACTAAGAGGTCAGATTCGGGACACGGATCTTGACACCATTTTGCTTCAAGCAGATAGATTTCATGGTCTAACTCAAACGAACCATCAATCTGCTCCCCAGTGACCTTGAAGGATTCGCGAGGTGCCAGACTATTTAATTCGAACAAACGGTTTAAAACCTTCTCCAGACCAAACCCTGCCCTCTGGCGGTCGTCATCTTCATGTAATGCGAAGAACTGGCGCTTTAATTCTTCGAGTTCGTGACTGCGTTGGGACCGTTTCGTAGCACGCAGCTTTTCTTCACCTAATGCCCTTTCCACGTGCTCTCTGGCCCGGACGCTAGCATTCGCCTGCAAAGAGGCCTTAAAATCGGCGTCCCAGAGGTCAGGGAACTTAAACCCAAGTTCAAGAATGAGACCATTGAGTTTATCTATTTCTTCCGGCTTCACAGAACTACCTTGCTTTTGACGATAGGTGAGACCAGCTCTAACTGTTTCTAATAAGAGTGGCTCAAAGCGCCCCCGACGAAATTCAAGTGTTCGTGCCAGTAGTGCAGTTATCATCGGGATTTTGCTTCCAGGTTGCCAGAAGTCGCCAACGCCTATTTTCTCGGCGACCGTTTTGAAAGAAACATGCCCTTTCCACTGCGGATTACCAGACCCAGGAAGGAAATCGTATAGCAATTCTGCCATCTCAGCAATTGTTCGGGATTCCTTGAGCGAAAGTGCCACTTCTCACTCCATTGTCCATTGGTAATGCAAGCAGGTCTATGTTGTTAGGCTGAAGCTCCATAGCCCGGTCGAATATAAAGAGTAATGAGGATCAATTCCGTTTTCTTAGCGTTCACCTTTTCCATCCAATTCCCTCAATATTGAGGGCTTGATCCTGCATTCGTTTCACACTTCAATAAAACCTTCTGTCATATTTGAAGGCCAGGCACCAATTATACCTTCCTCAAAAATATGCCAAAATACAAGGTCTGACCTCAATCCGTTAAATATTTTTGATTTCCAAACTATCAAATTTGCCTGCAGTGTATTCTACGATGAATTCTTTCTCAACATCCTCTGCATTGTCACCTTTAACCCTAATTTTGATTTTATATTCACCTGGCGGGAAATCTGTCTGATTGCCACTTGGGTATTTTTCAGTAAAAAAATGTAAAGTGTCATATCCTTGATGAACGTAGCAGACATCTAATCGCCTAGGAACATCGGTCTCAATGTCTTTTGGAGAAAAATCTTTCTCATGAGCCCACTTTAACCTCATTATATTTCTATACCCTTGGGCATTTTGAAATTTATTATTCTCCATTACCTCAATGCTTCTTAATTCTCCTATAGAATTCTTTGCTGTATTTTTGCCATTATTCCTCACCATAACATGAGCAAATTTTCCTATTATACCGTTAAAGCTCATATCTCTTGCTTTATGATAGGTTTCGTTGGGATCATAATAAATATCGAGTTGGGGTCGATTAAAGTGGTTGATCAGTATTTTAATCAGATTAACGGGGTTTAAAACCCCCAAGATTGTTGAAATCATTTCTATCATATTTTTGCTTTAATTAAACCAAAGGCTTCAGACCTTGAAATGCGAATTAAGCTTCTTATTTCAATTGTCGAGGCCTCACATCCATAATGTAAGTCAAGTCTATTTTCTTAGCGTTCACCTTTCCTGCCAAATTCCGGGCGGTCACTAATAACAAGCTCCTGCATTGGGACTAAAGAAATCTGTCGATAGTGTGCACCTGACATCACAGCCTTACCCATCTGCCTGCAAACCGTATTAGATGTCTTCTTCTTCCAAGTAAATCCAATCGATGTCAGGTGGTTCCACTGAGTTAATTGTGTACTGAATTTTCCTGCGGGTCGTATGAGTACCCTTTCCCGGAACACCATGGTACTCGACCGTGTATTCCGCGTTTCCACTTTTGGGGAACGAGGAGATGTCTACGTTTTGAATAACCCCATACCAAAACACCGTTGTATCATTTGGATAGATGGGGCCTCCCATTCGTTCGAAATGGGGGTTATTTATTGTGGTTCCAGAGAAGGTTACTCGGATCGATTTGACTTGGTAATGCACAAGCACCTTGCCGGGGTTTCCGAATATCAGTCCTACTTTTAGATGCCCTTTTGTGGGATGGGGCGCGTCTTTATCAGACTTTTCGACAAGGAATTTGAATATAAAGCTCTTAAACCCAAAATAAGCCCGGCTTTCGAGATCGAATGCCTTCTTTGTTATAGAAGCCATGCGCCAAGTTGCAAACGCGAGCCACACAGTTGCAATTGCCAATACAAATGTAAAAACCGCTAAAACCGTATTTATAATATTCGCATTCATTGAGTCCCTAAACTAAAGATACGGGGCACGGGTCAGATATGGGGATCAAGTCCATTTTCTTAGCGTTCACCTCTTTCACCGGATTCCTCATATTCACTTTGGGCTTAAGCCGCCTTCTTCATCCCTTGTTTTCTATAAAAATCGTTTCTTTTCTTCTGAGCTTTTGGGGTAACCTGAAGGCTAACCTCGCCTCCTGCAGCCCTTACTAAACGCACCATTGAATCAAGGGTAAAATTGACATTGCCACGAAGCACCTTGGTAACATAAGCAGGGCTGACTCCAAGGCGACGTGCAAGCTCGCTCCTTGAGACTCCGTTTACCTCCATCATTCTATGAAGCCCCTCTGTAAAATCGAGGATGAGAGAGGCAACCCAATAAGTATCCCGTTCCTTTGCCTGATCGAATAACTCTCTAAAGGATTTTTTCTTCATTTAGACACCTTCTTCCCCGTATATCTGTATTTGTGCCTTTTTCTTCTTCTCAAAATAGGCGTCCATCAGTTGAATCGCATGGTCAATCTCACGCCGAGGGGTTTTTTGCCCTTTCTTAACAAAACCACTTGTACAAATAATCAGCCTTCCTTCGTCATAGAACCAGAAAACCCTTAACCTCCCCTGAATGAATTCAAATAATTTCCCCTTAATTTGATGGGAAATCTCCGTGATCCTCGGTGGCCCTTCAATGGCTACCCTTTCTAAAAGGGCCAGTATCCGATCAGAATCTTTTTGAAGGGTTTGGCCAAGTCCTCCGAGAAATTCAAGCAGCTCACAATATTCTCTGCTCTTCGCTATGGCATAAACAGTATAGAGACCTTTAGAGATGAGTTGTAAATCCATTTTAACCTATAGGTTAAATAAGTCAAGCAAACTATTTGGCCCCTTTTTGTTTAGGCCATGAAAGCCAACTCTATCCTCTTAGCGACCACCTTCTCCAACAAATTTCAAAAAAAGGACTGGATGACGAAGTGCCGAAATGCTCCAATCTACCCAAATGGGGGAAATGGGGTCAGCCTTTGACACGGGACATTATCCATGTTTGTAATTGACTAAATCTATTTTCGTAGCGTTCACCTTTCCCGATAAATTCCGCCAATATCGAAGGCCTGATCCTTTGTTCGCTTCAGATATTTTTAGAAAGATAGAGGACTTTAAAGGGAAGCGCTCTAAGAGGATAAACCAATCCCCCTTAGAGCTTTTGTAGGGGCATCTTTTGAAAACCCTTTCTCATCTTTCCCCCTGAAAGGTCTGAGAGAAATTTCCAAAGGCAGGGACATTTCGAAAATTGATAGTTTATTTAGCAAATTCTTTGCCAAATGTCTATTGTTTTGTTGGGTCTCATAATCAATCGAAATCATACGGTATTTTATTTATTATAAATTCTCCATACGCAGAAATTTGGACTCTAGGGTGTAATCAATTTAATAATTGTCAACTATTGTTTACAACCGGAACTTCTCACCGAAAAACCAAAGAAAACACACCAAAGAAAACGAAGATTGACAGTCCTCCCTGAATCTGATTTAATGTTATCGATGAAGATCACTGCCATTATTCCTGCGCGGTATGGTTCGACACGATTCGAGGGAAAACCCCTTGTTGATATCCTCGGCAAGCCGATGATCCAAAGGGTCTACGAAGGGGTGCAGCAATCGAAATTGATAGAGGAAGTCATCGTCGCCACCGATGACCAGAGAATTCTGGAAGCCGTTCAGGGATTTGGAGGGAGAGTGGTGCTGACGTCGGCGGATCATCCCACAGGCACCGACCGGGTGGCGGAGGTGGCACGAAAACTGAAGTCCGAGATTATTGTCAATGTCCAGGGAGATGAACCTCTTATCAAAGGAACGATCATTGACAAGGCCATCCGACCCCTCTTAAAAGATGAAACCCTTCAGATGTCCTCTTTGATGACAAGGATCAAAGACATAAAGGACTGGTTGAATCCCAATCAGGGAAAGGTGGTGGTGGATGGAAAGGGTTTTGCTCTTTATTTTTCAAGGTCACCCATTCCATTTCCAAGGGATCTCACCATCGAGCAGATCCTGTCCAATCCTGAAATGAAAGGGAAACTCTTATCCAAAAAACTTTTTAAGACCATCGGTCTCTATGTCTATCGCCGGGACTTTCTGTTAAAACTTGCAAAGATGAAACCGACTCCGCTGGAAAAACTGGAAAAATTGGAACAGCTCCGCGTTCTGGAAAATGGTTATAAGATCAAAGTGGTTCCTGTGGATTACGAACCCATTGGCGTGGACATCCCCTCAGATCTTCAGAAGGTCATCGCCTCCCTCACCCAATAACGGGGGTAGTGTCAATTGTTTTGTGTCAGCAAAAGAAATGGAGTAGCTGACCGTTGTTTAAGATTTTCGTAAGTAAAGACCGAAAACAGGATTCGTTCCATACTCGTTCGATCACTAAAGGTTCCCATCGGTCGGGTTCTTCTTCGTACCTCCACGAATCGTCGTTCAATTGCATTGGTGGTGCGTATGACCGATGGAGCCAGTTGTGTTTTGATTTGAAGGAAACTGAGCAGTTCGGGTAAATCTTTTTGGAGGCAATCAACAGCTTTGGGATAGTTTAGTGTCCAACGGGCGACAAATCGCTGAGCGGCTCTTTGAGCTTCCCGGAGGTTTCGGGCATGACTGATGCGATGCAGGGACCGTTTGACTCTGTCTTGGTCCGCCCGTTTAACATAATTGAGGACGTTTCGACTTTTATGGGTCCAACACCGCTGCATGGGCACATGGCCATAAACCAGAGGCAGAGCAGCCAGAAGCCCTTTGCCTCCATCGACGACGATGAGCTTAAGGGCACGTCCTTCAAGGCCCCGATGGTGCAGGTCATTCAAGAACCCTTCCCAGGCCGATTGCGACTCTCCCGTAGCCTGGCGAAAATCGATAATCTCTTTCTTTCCATCGGGTTTGATCCCCAGGGCGACCAACATGGTCCGTCTCTGAGCTCCCACGCCTGTCTTACGCCTCATGACGATACCATCCAGAACGAGGATCTCATACTGCTCAGACAGAGCCCGTTGATGATAGGCCTGGACCGATTGATCCAATTGTTTGGCAATGTGACTGACCGTAGAGGGGCTAATCGGTTCGCCCAGGATGGAGAGCAGGGCCGGTCCGACTTTGCGGGTGGAAAGCCCCAACAGGAAGGCCATCAGGATCGTTCGCTCGATGGAAGCGCTCCGACGGGCGAAGCGTCTCAGAAGGACGTGGGCGCTGAAGGTGCGAGTTCGGGGGATCTGAAGCTCCAGATCCCCAACTTCCGTCAACAGATGAGACGAAAACGAGCCATTTCGACGATCCGCCAGACCCGCCACTCTCATCTGCTCAAGGTGGATATCGATGCTGTTATGCATTCGGGTCTCGATCACTTCCTTCATGGCCCGACGAGCGGCGAGACGACATTCTTCCTGCCAGGTGTCAATCGCCATATGCTTGATCTCTTTAAAAGCTTGGTGTATGTTTGTAATCGCTGCCGGCAGCATGGGGTACCTCCTATCGGTTGTTCTTGACGTGAATGACTTGATAACGTACCCCATTTCTTTTTCTCTAACCAGGAACCTGACACACAAATGATATACCACCATTAGCCCCTTTCTCTACAAAAGGAATCGAAGTTGTGGTAAGATAAGATACGTACGGATCCATTACACCACTTAACTCTTTTGTTGAAAGGGAAAGGAGAAGATATGGAATATCTACCGATTTCTTATGAACGTTTCAGAAAAGAGTTTCCTGAGATCGAGAAGGCCTATGAAAAGCTCGCCAACCTCTGTCATGCCTCTGGCCCTCTCGATGAGAAGATGCGAAGGCTGATTAAATTAGGAATTGCCATTGGCTCCGAGTCTCAGGGGGCTATCAAGTCCCATACCCGTAGAGCAATCGACTTGGGAATCTCTCCGGAGGAGATTTATCACGTCCTTCTCCTAAGCCTGACGACGATTGGCTTTCCCAAGATGATCGCCGCATTGAACTGGATCAACGAAGCTTTTGAGGAGGGGCCAACAAAACATTTCAGCGGCGATTGATCACATCGCTTTCCCTTATCACCCTTAGCATTGGGATAATCGGAGTGAGCGTATTCGTTGACGCAACCAGAGCGCATTCTGATTGATATCTCTGGAAAGACCCGGGGCCATCACAAAAGTCGCTTTTAGGCTTCGTTTTTTATTAGGCCGTGAGGGAAATTTATTCTCTTTTCCTTAATCCCTGTGGCACAACCATGAGGTACTCATGCACAAACCTTTTCCTCCCTTAGTTAAGCTGGAATCCTCCTGCCCACCATCATCCTCTTTCTCAGGATCACTTTTGTGACTTCAATAATCACAAAGATAAGCAGTCCAAAGCCAATGATAATGGCCATGTCGGAGACCGAAGGTTTCATGATACCAAACGCCTCACGGACAGACGGAATCTGGATGAGCACCGCAATCATTACGATTTCCCAGGCGAGAGCCAGAATCAGCCATTTATGGGGAGGGGCTTTGAAGATGCTATAAACCAGGGAGCGGCAGTTCAGGGCGACGACCAGCTCGATAATA
>VGSD01000141.1 GCA_016875155.1 Deltaproteobacteria bacterium
AAGGAGTTAGTCCAAAATGGCTAACCCCTTGATTTTATTGGCGCGCCCAGCCCGACTCGAACGGGCGACCTGCGGATTCGTAGTCCGACGCTCTATCCATCTGAGCTATGGGCGCACCTACTATTTCTTCTTGGGAGGGGAGGGCGATGAAGGGGGAGGCAGAATCTCCACCTGAGAAGCCACATTATGGCCTCTACGTAAAAAATAGGTAACCTTTACCCGTTCACCAACTCCTGGTAACCGAGAAGGGATATAGATTGTCCGTCTCCCTACTGTAAAATACATGCTTTCGCCCTTGTCTCCCTTTACGGTTAATTGTTCCCTATAAAGACTTTCTACTTTTCCCTGAAAAAAGAAATATTGTTGAGCCTCGGAGTTCTCCGCTGCAACCATCATTAGGAGCGCCACGACTAGTACCGATAGCACAATCATAATCCTCTGGAATTTACACATAAATCTCCTCTTTTCTCCCCCTGCTATACTTCTTCATTTCTAACTTACATTACAATGTATATGGCCTGCCAGACAGAGCTTTAGCGTAGTCTGGCGGAGAGAGAGGGATTCGAACCCTCGGTCCCGATTTTGTCGGAACACACGATTTCCAGTCGTGCCCCTTCGGCCTCTCGGGCATCTCTCCGTGATTTCACCTACGGTGCAATACTGTTAACTTTTAACCACCGACTCTCAACTATTGTTTGTACAAATATTTAAAAGTTTCCAGTATATGGTAAAATTTGCTTTGCAAATTTTCTGGCGGAGGGAGTAGGATTCGAACCCACGGGGCTTTCACCCAGCGGTTTTCAAGACCGCCGCCTTAAGCCACTCGGCCATCCCTCCGAGATTTTGCTAAAGCAAAATACTTTCAACTTTTCACATTTTACTTTTTCGTCTTCGACGAAGGGAGTAGGATGTGCTCGATCTCTCCGCTTAAACCCACACTACCAATGCCAATAAGCCTCATTACTTCACATCACAAACCTTTCCACTCTTTCTGTAAGACCTCAATTGCGCCCAATCCCACGAGTAATCGTATAAATGTAGTCCTTTCGATGAAGCTACTAATTCTCCATCTTCTACCCCAATCTCTTTTGCCATATATTCCTTCATTAACTGTAATCCACCCATATTCGAAGGGAATCCTCCCCATAAGTCCCATGATCTAAAATATAAGAAAAAATGTAATTTGGTATCTTGAATTCTTGTGTCGATTGAACGTAAACAAGGCGGATCTTCCAAATACAAATGGTTCGCCCAATCCCCGACAATAATATGTTCCTGGTTACTCCTATAACCTCCGGTCTTTTGAAATAATTCCTTATATCTTTCTATGATCATCTGCATTTGTGGCTTTATATAAGTTCCATATGTGTAAGACTCATTAGGTTTCTTTTGGTCATCTACAAGATAGTAAAAATACTCGTTTTCAATATAATCATCGGAGGTCGGATTGGGTATATTCATCCCAGGCGGAATAGAAGGAGCAAGAGGCCTAACCCCTGGGCTCGTGATGCGGACAGTGACATAATCAAATTCTAATCGATACGTCCCCGCATAACTGCCGCTATCGATTTTAAATTTTTTACCTTTTTCAAATATTAAATCAACCAGTTGATACCAGGCATCTGAAATGTCCGTTGCTTCAATATAGGCTACGTTCAACACTAAAATTCCTCTCCCTAGTGGATTATTTTGGCCAACTGGAAATAAGGGATGATGAAGTTTTGGAGTAAATAGATTTTCTTTTAAATTCTCCCAACTCCTAACCCCGAACTCCGAACTTTTATCTCCTCTTCCCTATCTTTTCAACTCCATTCATATAGGGTCGTAAAACCTCTGGGATCAGAACGCTTCCATCCGCTTGCTGATAGTTTTCCAAAATCGCCACCAGTGTTCTGCCAATAGCCAACCCAGAGCCGTTAAGCGTATGAACATATTCTGTCTTCGACTTCCCGGAGATACGGTATCGGATCTTTGCCCTTCTGGCCTGAAAATCTTCAAAGTTACTGCAGGAGGAAATTTCCTTGAAGGTATCCTGTCCGGGAAGCCAGACCTCGATATCATACGTCTTTGATGCTGAAAACCCAAGATCCCCTGAACAGAGGTTGACAACACGATAAGGAAGTTTGAGCCTCCTGAGAACCTCTTCCGCATTGGAGAGCAGTTTCTCCAGTTCATCATAAGAATTTTCAGGCTTTGTAAACTTGACCAGTTCCACCTTATTGAATTGATGCTGCCTGATTAACCCACGGGTATCCTTTCCGTAAGAACCCGCCTCCTTTCTGAAGCACGGAGTGTAGGCAGTATAATAAAGGGGAAGGTCTTTCTCCTCCAGAACCTCATCCTGGTGAATATTCGTCACTGGTACTTCTGCTGTGGGAATGAGAAAGTAATCGACCCCCTCTACCCTGAATAACTCCTCCTCAAATTTGGGAAGTTGCCCTGTGCCCGTCATCGTCGTCCGGTTGACCATAAACGGGGGAAGGACTTCACAATATCCGTGTTCCCGGGTATGAAGGTCTAACATAAAATTGATCAGGACCCTCTCTAACTTGGCTCCAAGGTCCCAGTAGAGGGTAAACCGGGCTCCGGTTATCTTTGCCCCTGATTTAAAATCAAGGATTCCTAATTCCTCCCCGATATCCCAGTGGGGTTTAGGCTCGAAACCGAATTTAGGTATCTCTCCCCATCGTCTGACCTCAGCATTATCAGAAGAATCCTTCCCTATGGGTACAGAAGAATGGGGAAGGTTCGGAATAATGAGAAGAAATTCTTGCAGTGCTTTTTCCTTCTCCTGGATGATTCCATCCAGTTCCTTCAATTCCTGAGATACCTTTTTCATTTCTGAAATAAGCTCGGTGGCATCCCCTCCCTCTTTTTTCTTCCTGCTCACATCATCAGAGACTTTTTTCTGAAGGGCTCTCAATCTCTCCCATTCCTGTAGATTCTTCCTTCTCTCACCGTCGATGGTTACAAATTGATCCAGGCTGATCGCCTGTCCTCTTAAAGATAGCCTTTCCTTCACCTCGTCCAAGTGATCCCGGATGTATTTGGCTTCCAGCATAAAAACACCTTAAAGTTTGCAGAGTTGTCCGGCTAAAAATCTTTTAAATATTAGCATCAAATCCTCTTTAAATCAAATGATTGCTTTTTATTATTGCTTTTTAATGAGATCCGGTTTGGATGCAATGGGTTGCCTTAAGGAGAGATGTCCGGCGATAGTTTCTATGGGCTTCCCTTCGATGAATATCTGAACCTGTTTTATCTGTGAAAAGTTTTGTGTAAGCGAATTGACAATGGAATAAGCTGTTAGAATTTCAGCAGAACTCCCTCCAGGATGGTCCTTTGAAAGGGCTTTATTAAAATTGATAATTGCCGTCCCCTTTTCGTCCAGTTTCAGGGCTAAACATTTTGTCTGGGACGGAAGGGTGGGAATCAGTTTTCCCTTCGGCCCTCTGATCAGTTCATCAACAACCTCTTTTGCCTCTTCTTTAACCCCCCCTTTCCTTGCAATCCTCCTTTTCTCACCGATCAAATACTCTCCACTCAGATCTGAGAAATAGAGGACAATCTCCCTCCTTTCCTGAACTAAACCCAATTTTTCTAAAAATGGGCCAAAGGTGTTGACGATCTCTCTGTTGAAAAAAACCGATAACGACGCGATGATTCCAACCAGAAACAGTAAAACAATGAACTTTCCAATCCAGCCCTTTTTCTTCCGTTTCTTTGCCATAGACGGCCTATTGATTTCTCTTCCCCTCCGCCATTTTCCCAACAATAGGAAGGGCATACCGTTGCCCCTGAAGTGCTTTTACCATGAGGATGAGCCACAAAATGAGGCCTAATAGCCAGAGCGGAACAATTAAAAGATTGATGATGGGGATGAAACTGATTACGCCCATGATCACAAAAAGCCCCAGAAAGGTAATGGTTGATTGCATCGCATGAAACCTTACGAAAGAACTCTTCTTCTCAACTACTAAGAAGACGATCCCTGTGATGAATCCGACGAGATAACAGAGAAACCCCGCCACATTTTCATCCAACCCCGTGCTTGATTTCTGTCTTTCTTCCATAAACCCTCCTTGAAAATCCCAATGGGTAATTGAAAGGCTATTTATCAATGTATGTAAAAAAAGTCAATGAGTAAAATGGTTAAGCTTTTTTCTAAGGTACTGACCAGTATAGGATCGTGGAACCTTGATAATCCTTTCAGGAGTTCCCTCTGCGACCACATATCCCCCTTCTTCGCCACCTTCCGGGCCGAGGTCGATGATGTGATCCGCTGACTTGATCACTTCCATATTGTGTTCGATCACGATGACGGTATTCCCTTTATCCGTCAGTTGATTAAGAACATCGAGAAGCCTCTGAATATCTGCGAAGTGGAGGCCTGTGGTGGGTTCATCCAGAATATAGACGGTCCTCCCTGTATCCCTTTTGCTCAATTCCCTCGCCAGTTTGATACGTTGTGCCTCTCCACCTGAAAGGGTCGTAGCAGATTGTCCCAATTTGATATAGCCCAGCCCTACATCACAAAGGGTCTGAAGCTTTTGGTAAATGACAGGAATGGCTTTAAAGAAATCATATGCCTCTTCTGCTGTCATCTCCAGGATATCAGAAATCGTCCTCCCTTTATAACGGATTCCCAATGTTTCCCGGTTATACCTCTTGCCATGGCATTCCTCGCAGGTGACATAGACATCAGGAAGAAAATTCATTTCCACCTTCAGGACTCCGTCTCCGTGGCAGGCTTCACAACGACCTCCAGATACATTGAAACTGAACCGTCCGGGTTTAAAACCTCTTGCCCTGGCTTCTGGAACTTGAGCAAAAAGTTCCCGGATGGGTTGAAAAAGGCCGGTATAGGTGGCTGGATTGGAACGGGGTGTCCTTCCAATGGGCATCTGATCCACATGGATGACCTTGTCAATCTGTTCTACGCCTTCTATCTTTTGGATGAAGGTGCTTTGTTGATGGCTATGGTAAAGTCGTTGAGCCAACAGACGATAGAGAGTATCAATGACCAATGTGGACTTCCCTGAACCTGAGACACCTGTAATGCAGTTAAAAACACCCAAAGGGATTTTCACATCAATATTCTTCAAATTGTTGGCTATGGCACCCCGCAAGACCAGATATTTATCTCCAACCTGTCTCCTCTTTTGAGGGAGAGGAATGGTTCTATTCCCGGAAAGGTATAGTCCGGTCAATGAGTCTCCGCGCTTCATCAATGCCTCAGGAGATCCGGCAAAGATGATTTCTCCTCCCTTTTCTCCGGGGCCGGGCCCCATATCGATGATATAATCTGCAGAACGGATCGTCTCCTCATCGTGCTCCACCACGACCACTGTATTTCCTAAATCCCTTAGGCGCTTTAATGTTCCGAGGAGTCGCAAATGATCCCTCTGATGAAGTCCGATGCTGGGTTCATCCAAAATATAGAGAACGCCCACCAGACTTGAACCGATCTGGGTGGCTAAACGGATACGCTGAGATTCGCCCCCTGATAAAGTAGCCGCATTCCGATCAAGAGAAAGATATTCCAGACCAACTTCCATCATAAACTTTAGCCGATCCCTAATCTCCCTGAGCACACCATCGGCAATCTTCTGAGATCTTGGGTCCAATTGCAGGTGCATCAAAAAATCGAGTGTCTCTTTTATATAGAGACCGGTTACTTCCGAGACCGACTTCCCTCCTACCTTGATGGATAAGACCTCTTTTTTCAGCCGGGTGCCTCCACATTCGGGACAGGGGATGAACCTCATAAATTTCTCTAATTCTTCTGCGCCTTCCCCATCATCCGCCTGTCTCTTCTCCAATTCCCGAATGACTCCTTCGAATTTTTGACGAAAGAAGTGGGCTGTCCCTCTACCTTTTGCACTGAATGAAATCTTTTCTCCTTCTGACCCGTAGAGAAGGATATCCCGAACCGATTTCGGTAACTTGCTGAATGGTACGCCAAGGCTGAAATGGTAATGCTTAGACAAACCCTCCAGAACTGGTCTCAGAAAAGCATGCCCTCTCTCCTTCCAGGGTAGAATGGCCCCCTCATCAATGGAGAGGGATGGATCAGGGACAATCAGATCAGGATCAAAACATGGTTTTGTTCCTAACCCACTGCAGGCTGGACAGGCTCCCTGTGGGCTGTTAAAAGAGAACATCCTGGGTGTGATCTCTGGAAAACTGAACCCACAATCCGGACAGGAAAACTTCTGACTGAACAGGATAGGAGATGCACCTTCCCTTTCGATTTTCACAATCCCTTCTGAGAGATGAGAGGCAATCTCCAAGGAATCGTTGATCCTCTTCCCCGCTCCCTCTTTCACTACTACTCGATCGACCATCACATCGATTTCGTGGCGCTTCTGTTTGTCCAGTTGAATCTCTTCGCTCAGGTCTCTTGTTTTACCATCAATTCTGACCCTGACAAATCCATTCTTTCTGAGTTCATCCATTTCTTTCCGGTACTCCCCTTTTCTACCCCTGACAATGGGGGACAAAATAGTAAGAGGAGTCCCTTGGGGGAGCCGAAGCAGGGTCTCTGTCATCTGCTGAATGGTTTGTGAGGCAATGGGGATATTGCAATGAGGACAAAAAGGTTCGCCCACCCGAGCAAAAAGGAGTCTGAGGTAGTCATAGATCTCTGTCACGGTCCCCACTGTGGAGCGTGGGGTTCGTGACAAACTTCTCTGATCAATGGCGATGGCCGGGGAAAGACCTTCAATGGATTCGACCTCTGCCCTCTCCATCTGTTCCAAGAACTGTCGGGCATAAGCGGAAAGGGATTCGACATATCTTCGCTGGCCTTCCGCATAGAGGGTATCGAAAGCGAGGGTTGACTTGCCAGAACCGCTTAACCCGGTAATGACCACTAATTGATTTCGTGGAATTTCCACATCAATATTCTTCAGATTGTGAACCTTAGCTCCCCGGATGACGATCTTTTCCATCTTTCCCTCTCCTCAAAAATTAACAGAAATCCCTTGGAGTGTAAACCCCGTAAGAATATCTTGTATGTTCTGACGATGTAAAAGCACCTATGGCACATGACGATCTCCCTGAAAAATACTTGACAAATCGGAAAAGACAGTTATAATTTCCGAAGAAGTTTATTTTATTAAACAAATTTCTTTCTAAACTGTCTTTTCATAAAATAGTAAAATGAGGAGTCTGTAGACCATGGCGAAAATACTGATCATCGGGGCAGGTGGTGTAGGGATAGTGGTCGCTCATAAAGTTGCCTCTGTCCCTGAGGTCTTCACAGAGATCATGCTGGCCAGCCGCACAAAATCAAAATGCGATGCTATTGCCAAGGCAGTTGGCTCAGGCAAAATTAAGACGGCCCGGATTGATGCTAATGATGTCCAACAGCTGGTTCAATTATTTAAAAGGTTTAAACCTGACATGGTGATC
>VGSD01000142.1 GCA_016875155.1 Deltaproteobacteria bacterium
TGGGGACCCTCACCAGCCCCATCGAATCTTTTTCAATCCTGTATCTTTGATTTGAGCGAACCATATTTTGTCTCCTTTATGAAGTCCTTACTGATGGACTCTTGGCTCTTCACCTCAGACTTTGCCCACGGAAGCCATATAAATGACAAACTCCTCCTCTCCATCAAGGCGGAGCAGCTGGTCCATTGCTTCCTGGTCATAGGCGGCAACCGCGCAAGTCGCTGCATGAATGGCTTCACAGGCGAGGTAGAGGTTCTGACAGACATGCCCTGCATCCATGGCGATGACTCTGTGGGCTGCCAGTCCATAACGCCATTCCATCCGGTAAGGAATAGTTGTCCAGACGAAGGTCAGTGAACCGTTTCCCGGATACGGCTGGTTGAATGACGCTTTGATCATTTTGCCTGAAAGATTTTTTTCTGAGAACTCAAAGAGTAGTTGGTGAGAAAGCGGCAAATACCGATAAACTCCAGAATCGAGCCCTTCCACATTGAGCACAACGAGGTAGGTTTCAAGGGCATGACGGCACCCTGCTGATGGCACGGTCCGATAGGCATGTCCCCAGTCAGGTTCTCCCCGGACTCCTTGAGTTGCCCAAAGAAGAAAAGAGACCTCCTCGAGCGAAAGAGGCTCTTTTTTATACATACGACGGCTCTCCCGGTTCCTGATGGCTAAGATAAGATCCATCTTAGGAATCTGTTTCCACTCGCTTGGTTTCTTCAGATCAATTCGCAATGCATCGGCTGGATAGGACTTTTCAATAGGGGGAGGATCGATCCCTCTGTTCTGATCGGTTTGGGAGAAGTCGACTCGCTTTCGGATGCTATCTTTTAGAAAACTTCTGTAGTGTCGCAATTGGTCTTTGTCCATCTCGAGGTCAGGTCCCTCCTTCTATTTCAAGCAAACTCTTTTCCTATTTCATAGGTTATCACATTTTGATTCTTATTCAATATTTTTCTCAACGTCACGGAATTCTTAGCCGGTGGGAGAGGTAAAGCTGTTAAATTTGACCTTGGCCTTCCCTTTATGTATCCTGTTAGTAACGAACTCCCATGGATGAACAACGAAGGCAACTCAAGCTCATCATATTGCTCATGTTACTCATGCTTGGGGTCATTTGCAGCACTTTGATCTCCTCCCAGCGTTCGCTAACGGGGATAAATGATTTAGATGGCATCATCGGTGTGGTGCTCGGTCTGTTTATCTGCTCTCATCCCGCTGCCAATCTGGTCGATCTGTTTTTTTACAAGCGAGGAGTTCGAGGTCAGTTTTCATCGAGTCGATCCATCGTTTTGTGGATAGCCCTGAACACGTTGGTCTTGCTCATCGGTGGAATCGTCATTTTCACCGGGACAACACGATTTATCGGTAGAACAGGTTAAACATAGAAACACAGGCTGGCTCTTCGTTGACAAAGTAGAGAGCCATCCTTTATCATTTTTTAAAGTTCATAGAAAAACCAAACTTTTGGATGACACAGATTAGTAAGAGATGACAAGGATATGCGAAAGGTGATCCATGGGAAAGAATATTGTTCAAAAAATATTTGAGCTTCATCGGGTGACGGGAAGCCTTAAAGCCAACGGCGACATTGCCATCTCCATTGACCAGACCCTGACACAGGATGCTACGGGCACGATGGCTTATCTCCAGTTCGAGGCCATGGGGATTCCGAGGGTGAAGACCAAACTTTCCATCAGCTACGTGGACCACAACATGCTCCAGACGGGTTTTGAGAATGCAGATGATCATCGGTTTCTTCAGACCTTTGCGGCAAAGTATGGGATTCTCTTTTCCAAACCCGGCAACGGCATCTGCCACCAGGTCCATCTGGAACGGTTTGCCAAACCCGGAGTCACCCTTCTTGGTTCTGACAGCCACACGCCCAATGCAGGCGCTATGGGAATGATCGCCATTGGCGCTGGAGGCCTCGATGTAGCCATTGCCATGGCAGGAGGGCCCTACCACCTCAAGATGCCGGAGGTTGTCCTGGTGAGGTTGAAGGGAAGGCTGGGCCCGTGGGTTTCTTCAAAGGATATCATTCTCGAACTTCTCAGGCGTTTGACTGTCAAAGGGGGTGTGGGGAAGATCTTCGAATTCGGAGGCCTGGGTGTGAAGACGCTCTCCATTCCGGAGCGGGCAACGATTGCCAATCTGGGAGCCGAGCTTGGAGCCACGACCACGATTTTCCCAAGCGATGGAAAGACCCTCGAATTTTTAAGAGCCCAGAAAAGAGAGAAAGACTGGGTTCCTCTCAAAGCCGATCCAGACGCCTGCTATGATGAACTTATAGAGATCGATCTCCGCACATTGGAACCCATGGTCGCTCAACCTTCAAGTCCAGACAGGGTTGTTCCAGTGAGAGAAGTGGCAGGGAGAGAGGTACAACAGGTATGCATCGGAAGTTGCAACAATTCTTCCTATGTGGATCTGATGAGTGTCGCAAAGATCCTAAAAGGCAAGAAGATCCACCCGAATGTCAGTCTCACGATCACCCCCGGGTCGAAACAGGCCTTTGAGATGATCGCAAAAAGCGGAGCCCTAACAGACTTGATCCAGTCAGGGGCTCGAATCCTCGAATCAGCTTGCGGTCCTTGCATTGGAATGGGGCAGGCTCCTCCATCCGATGCGATCTCCATCCGGACGATGAACCGGAATTTCCCGGGCCGTAGCGGAACACCTGATGATCAGGTCTATCTGGCAAGTCCGTATGTTGCATGTGCCTGCGCATTAAAAGGTGTGATCACAGATCCGAGAAGGCTGGGAATGAATCCCCCGCGGATTCCTATGCCCAAGAAATTTTTAATCGATGGCAGCATGATCCTTGCTCCTTCCAAGAATCCCAAAGATGTCGTCATCGAGAGGGGCCCAAACATCAAACCCCTTCCCAAGCGGGGGCCTCTGGAGGATGTGATGAAGGGAGCAGTGCTTTTAAAGGTGGGAGATGATATTACGACTGACCACATCCTCCCTGCAGGAGCAAGAGTGCTTCCCCTGCGTTCCAATATCCCCGCCATTTCAAAGCATCTTTTTGAGAGACTGGACCCTGATTTTTTTAAGAAAGCTAAGGAATCGGGTGGCGGGTTTGTGGTTGGAGGCGGGAATTATGGCCAGGGATCGAGCCGTGAACATGCGGCGATGGCCCCTATGTTTGTTGGTGTCCTGGCTATTATCACCAAGTCGTATGCGCGTATTCACCGAAGCAACCTGATCAACTTTGGGATTCTTCCCTTGACCTTTAAAGAGGAGGAGGAGATTGAGAGGGTTGACCAGGGAGATCAACTCAGGATTGAGAAGGTGCGAGAATGCCTCAAGGTCAATGGATCATTGATGGTTCATAATGTGACAAAGGGAAGGGAGTTCGAAGTTTTACACGGGCTGAACCAGAGAGAAATTGAGATTCTCCTTGCCGGAGGATTGCTCAATTATACTCGAAAAAAAAGTGTCTAAAGTTTAAAGTGATCTAAAGTGCCTAAAGTTACATTAAATAACGGCGTCATAAAATGTTAAAACGTAGGGCAGGGCTTTAGCCCTGCTTAAAGCAAGCCTAAAGGCTTGCCCTACAGTTTTAAAACGCTTTTTTCAACATGAACTTCACCCATGACATTCTTATTGTTGGAGCGGGGCTAGCAGGTCTTCGTGCTGCTGTGGAGTGTGTGGGCCAGGCTGACGTGGCGGTGGTAAGCAAGGTTCTTCCAACGCGGTCCCATTCGGGCGCAGCCCAGGGAGGGATTACAGCCGCCCTTGGAAATGAGGAGGAGGATCACTGGGAATGGCATCTTTTCGATACGGTCAAGGGGGGTGATTACCTCGGTGATCAGGATGCCATCGAGATCATGGTCAGGGATGCTCCTCGGGTCATCTATGAACTGGAGCATATGGGCGTTCCTTTCAGTCGCACTCCAGAGGGGAAGATCGCCCAGAGAAACTTCGGAGGACATACAAGAGATTACGGAAAGAAACCAGTAAAGCGAGCCTGTTATGCTGCGGATCGAACAGGAAGGGTTGCCCTTGATACCCTCTATGACCAATGCCTTCGCCATAGCGTGAAATTCTATCCCGAGAATTATGCCCTCTCACTTGTTTTTTTTGAAAAGAAATGTGCAGGAGTGGTGACTTATGATCTTCCAACAGGCGAACTTCATTTACTTCAGGCCAAGGCTGTCCTGCTTGCAACTGGCGGATGCGGAAGACTCTATCAGACCACTTCGAATGGTTTTGCCTCGACCGGAGATGGGATAAGCCTGGCCTTCCGATCAAGCATCCCGCTTGAGGATATGGAATTCGTTCAATTCCATCCTACCGGGCTATATCCCTTGGGCATCCTGGTGAGTGAAGCCGCAAGAGGCGAAGGCGGCATTTTAAGAAACCGGTTAGGTGAACGGTTTATGGAGCGGTATGCCCCCACAGTGAAGGATTTAGCAGCGAGGGATGTCGTTTCAAGAGCCATCCTTACTGAAGTTCGGGAAAGAAGAGGGATTGGTGAAAAGGATTATGTTCACCTCGACCTGACCCACCTTGGAGAAGAGAAGATTGAGAAACGGCTTTGGGAGATCGCCTCTTTTGCAAGAATCTATCTGGGAGTCGATCCTGTCTACGAACCCATTCCGGTTCAACCCACCTGCCATTATATCATGGGAGGCATTCCGACAGATGTGAATGGGCGGGTCCTTAAAGACGAGAAAGGATCGATTGCTCCCGGACTTTATGCGGCCGGAGAGTGTGCCTGCGTTTCGGTCCACGGTGCCAATCGGCTTGGCTGTAACTCCCTTCTCGATCTTCTCGTTTTCGGAAGAAGAAGCGGAATGGCAATGAAAAGAGATGTCGTTGAGTATAAACATGGTTCGCTCTCTGCGGAACCGATGAAAAGAATAGAATCGAGAGTAAAAGACCTGCTGGAGCATAGAGGCAAAGAGAAAGTCGGCCCTCTCCGCCAGAGGATGCAATCGGTGATGATGGAATACGGATCGGTCTTCCGGAATGACGAAGGTTTAAAAAAGGGGATTGAGGAGATCCGTTCCCTGAAAGACCGATACAAAGAGATCGGGGTTTCCGATCAAAGGAAGGCCTTCAATTATGAGTTGATGGAGGCCATTGAACTTGGACATCAACTCGCCCTCTCAGAGGCGATCCTCTTAAGCGCCCTACATCGCAGGGAAAGCAGGGGGGCTCACTGGCGTGAAGACTTTCCTCAGAGGGCGGATCGGTACTATCTGAAACATTCTCTCATCTTTCCAACGGTTAAGGGACCGGAGGTGAGATATAAGCCTGTAAAGATCACGAAGTTTCAACCGAAAGCAAGGGTGTATTGAAAATGGAGATCAGGCAATCAGGAAATCAGGTTATCAGGAAAAACCGAGATGTTTTGACCTGATATTCTGATATCCTGATCATCTGATACCCTTGGAGTGAAAAACCTCAATGCTCGTCAAATTAAAGATCTTCCGTTTTGATCCTGAGAAGGATGAAAAGCCCTACTATCAGACCTTTGAGGTGGAGGCTGATCCTATAGATCGGCTCCTGGACTGTCTCAATCGAATCCGCTGGGAGCAGGACCCGACCCTCTCCTTTCGGATGTCCTGTGGCCATGGGGTCTGCGGATCGGATGGGATGAGGATCAATGGCATCTGTGGATTGGCTTGTCAGATGTTGGTACGGAATTTTAAGGAAGAGGTTCTCATCGAACCCCTTCCTGTCTTCAACGTGGTGAGAGACCTGGTGGTGGACCTTGGTTCCTTTTTTGAAAAGTATTACTCCATCAAACCCTATCTGATCACCAGGACGCCGCCATCGGACGGAGAGCGAAAACAGTCTCCGGAGGAATATGAACGGTTCGAAGAAGCGATTCGATGTATCCTCTGCGGTTGCTGTACAGCCTCCTGTCCGGTCAATCAGAATAAAGAAACAGAAAATTATGTGGGGCCTGCTGCCCTGGTGCGGGCCTTCCGTTATCTTTTCGATTCAAGGGACGAGGCTTCCGAAGAGAGAATGGCCTTGCTGGACCATAAAGATCGAGCCTGGGGGTGCCAGACCCAGTGGAAATGTACAGAGGTCTGTCCCAAGGAGATTCCGGTGACAAAACAGATCGGCCAGATCAAAAAACGGATTTATGAGACTAAAAATAGATAAAAAGAAATTCTCCGTTATTTCTTTCTTCCAGGGATGGGTATTTCAAGATACTCCCCTGTCTTTGTGAGTAACTGGCGGATATTTTTTAATCCAGCGTATACGACAAAAATTCTTAGATTATTAGATTTGGGATCTGTGGGAAAGATAAAAAAGCCCTGGCGTTTCAAATCAAAACTCATACATGATCCCAACAATACTTCTCCATCTGCAAATGTCACTTCTAATAATGACCCGTAAGGACTTTCTCCTTCTCTATATCCCTTTCGTTCAACATATTGCGGAACTCCCTTGAAATCCCGAACCACGAAAACGGCCTTCAATTGATTAATAATAATCTCCATTGGTTTGTCGTGGGGCTTATCTATGGGTGTCACATGAAATCGATCCTTATTCGGGAAGAAGTCGATCGTCGTACCCTTTAACAGTTTACCGTTAACATATCGAACCACAACCTTAATCCGTTCCATCAGTCACTCCCCTCTGCGAACTCAATGTAAAGGGTTATGAATGACTCTGTCAATCTTCAATTGAAACGATTTAGTCTTGCTCGGCGAGCTTCCGATAATGACCGCTTCCTCTGTTTTTGAGAACTTCGTCTCCTCCGTCTAATTAACCCCTAAGATACCGTTTAATTGTTTGAAGGGAAATTCCAACTGAGGGAGCGAGCAACAACCGCATCGAATTCTCTTAATCTATACCTCTTCCAGGAGGTTTTTCCATGCTTGACGGTGGGATGGTTGAGTGTTCCAAAGGTCAAGATGCTCGCCAACTTTTTGAAGGAATGTGATGCGGATTTGTTCTCCCCCCAATGATAGAACACTTCGAGCGAGATCGAAAAAGTCGAAAACATATAGGTTCTGACCACTTGCAAATGCCCGTGTAATACGTTCGTCAATGGTAGATTTCTCATCCTTTTTTACAACCGGTGCTGCAAAAAAAATATTCTTTATCTTACGTTTCCTGCATTTTCGAAGTGTTCCCTCTATGTCAGTCAGCGTCAGTGTGCGCTCTTTTACCTCTATAACCAGAACAACTTCACCTTTATCATTTACACATTCCAAATCAGCAGCCTGACCAATGGCCTCATCGCTGGCATTAATTCGTGCCCGCTCAACCTTCGAATAAAGCCCAAAGTGCATTCCTATAGCGTCAAAAAGAGCGCCACAAAGAGCCAGTCCTCGATCTCCTCCGGATTTCTGTTCTAAAAATCGGTGAGCAAGGGAAAGAGT
>VGSD01000143.1 GCA_016875155.1 Deltaproteobacteria bacterium
AGAGGTGGTCGCTGATAAAGCGATAGATGGTCATTACCTGTTTCTGATATCCGTTCTTTTCCACGAGAGCCGCCTTTCTATTTTAATTTATCTCATTTTAACACGGCTAAACCTTTCATGACAAGGATGTGAAAAGGTGGAAACTATTTTCCCTTTAACTATTTAGAGGTTCTTAAAGATTTGTCTCGTAGGTTTCCATGGGTTCTTCTGAAAAAAGGGCCTTACGTGCGGCCTGACTCAACTGGCGGTCAAAACGATGATCCAGCGCATAGACGCGGCAGATGGCTACCTTGGCTGGAATATATTGAAAGAGCCTGCGGAGGGGTTCTCTTGAAATCTTCCGGGTTCCAGGGTCGTAGATCAACAGGGTCGCCCCTTCGGTTTCACGCCAAGGATTAAGAGGCCTGGGGTCGTGATGTGCCATGTCCACATAGAATTGGACCTTTTTCAGAGGTTTGGGTAAAAAGGCTTCCATTCTCTTTCTAACCTCTTCAGGCATAAGAAAGATCGGCCTTCCAACATCCATCTCTTTCAGGGTCAATCGCTCTTCAAAGACACTGGACCATTTTAACTTCCTCGATAGCACCTCTCCCCATTTTTCGCCCAGCCGTCTCTCTTTGGCTGACAGAGATCTCTTCCATTCCATCACCTTCTCCATCAGAAACCAGTCCGTGAGGTCAAGATAGTGATCGCTCTCTTTAAGGGGATGAAAGGGACAGAGGATCTCCATGCTCTCTTTGAAGATCTCCTGGAGTTGAAGGTCAATGGAACGGGTGGTCCGATGGTAATAGACATTGGAGTAAAGGTAGAGCCGTGCATTGAGAAACATCGCCAGGGCATCCATTCCCCTCTTGTCTAGGACCAGCCCCTCTTTTCGAAAGGAGGTGTAAAAAAGGAGCCGCCTCCAGTCAACAGGTCCGATGGAGACGCCAGTCATATAGGCATCTCGGAGAACATAGTCAATATTGTCGAAGGTGAAAATCCCTCTGAAAAGTTGCTGGAGAAAGATGAGCCATTCCGGATGCTTTTGCCGTTCCTTCTTTTTGGGTCTTTTGATGAGAAAGGCGACCTGCTCGGGATCGAGAGTCTCCGATTTTCTAAATGGGCCTCCGATGCTTCTCCGAATTCCCTTCAGAATGGAAGAGACTTTTTGTCGAATGATATGCTGCCCGATCTCTTCATGATTGGTCTGGAAGCGTGAAAGATATTGTTCATCGAAAAAGTGGCAGAAAGGGCCATGTCCGATGTCATGAAGCAATCCAGCCATCCGCAGAAGCTCTTCGATATAGGAGGAGGATGGAAGTTCTGATTTAAAAATCTCAAAGAGGGAAGGATAGAGTTGTTCCGAAAAAAGACCTGCGACATGCATCGTCCCAAGGGAATGCTGAAAGCGGGTATGCTCGGCAGAGGGGAAAACCCAGCGGGCACTCTGAAGCTGAAAGATGCGGCGGAGCCGCTGAACATAAGGAGAATCGATCACATCCCTTTCCGTCTTTTCCCCTGATATGCGGTCGGTCATGACCACGTAGTGATAGATGGGATCAGCAATTAATCCAATCCCTTGGCTTTCCAATGCGACTTTTTTACCTGCGGGGCCTACCTTCATCATTCCTCTTCTGATGAAATGGTCTTCTTATCTCCCGGATTGACAAATTTTACTTTCCCATCAGCCACTTCTCTCAAAGCATTCACAATGTGCCGGTTATCCGTCTCCACCAAGGGTTTTGCCCCTTTCATCAGCATCTTGGCCCTTCTTGCGGCCAGTACGACCAGCTCAAACCGGCTTTCCACCTTCTTCAAACAATCCTCTACTGTAACTCTTGCCATGATTTTCCTCCTTTTTGGAGAGCTCTGAAAAACTATCTTTGCTCTCTGATTCCACAGATTTTCCTTTATTTATCAGTGTATTTCTAATATGTGTAATCGGTCCCTAATCGGTGTAATCAGAGATTTCTGGACTTTTTCAGAAATCTCTTTTACCTCTCTCAGCGATGATGATAGCCTTCAATTTTTCAACAGCCTCTTCAATCCTCTCGTTGATGACGATATGGTGATACCAGTGTGCCTCTTCGATGTCCTTCTGAGCATGGGCAAGGCGAAATTGGATGGTCTCTGGTGAATCGAGGCCCCTGCCTAATAAACGTTCCTTAAGAGTTTCTATGGAAGGGGGCAGGAGGAAGATCAATATGGCTTTGGCCAATTTCTCCTTTGCCTTCTTCGCTCCCTGCGTATCGATATCGAGGATCAGGTCCATTCCTTCCGATTCCAGGGATCCGGGATCCACCAAGGCCGTTCCGTAATAGTGGCCTAGGACCTCTGCCCATTCTAAAAATTGCCCTTTTTTTACCATCCCTTGGAAAATTTCCCTGGAAATAAAATGGTAATCCACACCCTCCTTCTCGCTTAGCCTAGGAGGCCGTGTGGTGTAAGAGACAGAGAAGCGAAGGCAGGGCAATTCTTCCATTACCCTTTTCACCAGAGTGGTCTTCCCCGTGCCCGAAGGTGCGGAGATGATGAAAACGAGGCCTTTTCCCTGTTGATCTTCCTGGTTTCTCTTATCCATTCTAAATCCTGAAGATAAACTCTCTATAGCTCAGGGCTGAGGTTACGGTGACGAAGCCCGTATCGTTTATAAAAGGTTCCGTTTATCGGCTGTAATTCTCTTTTTTACGTAACCGTTACCGTTACTCGAAACGGGCCTCGTAACCCTAACCGAAAGACGTTATTCACTATATGGGCATCCTTGCCGTTAGTGATGAACGATATCCTTTTTTCCTATCAGACTACTCGATGTTCTGTACCTGCTCACGGATCTTTTCCAATTCGCTTTTGATCTCCACCACCTTTCGGGAGATCTCCGCATCATTGGCTTTTGCGCTCACCGTATTGACTTCGCGATGGATCTCCTGGACCAGAAAATCCATCTTCCTGCCCACGGACTCTTTGGACTTGAGAAAGAGAGCGAACTGGTTGAGGTGGCTCTGGGCCCTCACAATCTCTTCAGTGATATCCGTCCGTTCAGCCAAGATTGCTATCTCCTGTTGTAATCGGTTGGGATCCAGTTCGATCCCACCCAGAAGAGATTGAAGTCTTTCCCTGAGCCGGTTTTGATAGGCCTTCATACAAGAAGGAGACTGTGATTTGATCTCTTCCAATTGCTGGGTGATCTGTTTCAGCCGTTTTTCGATGTCCTTCGCAAGCGCGACCCCCTCAAAACATTTCATCTCATCCATTTCCTGCAAAGATTGCTTTAGGATCGGGACAATCTCCTCCCAGTAGGGTTCGACATCTCCGGACTCTTCCTTCGCTGCGATCAAGTCCTTTGCTTCGGCCAACAATTCCAAGGTGATCTCACCCTTAAGCTGAAACTTGTCCTTCAAGGCAAGAAGGGCTTGAAAATACTGTTCGGCGAGGCTGGCATCGACCTGGAGTTGAACCTTTTCTCCTTCCTGGGCATTCAGTTTAATGGAGACATCGATCCTTCCCCTTGACACCTTAGACCGGATTATCTCCTTGATCCGGTTTTCAAAGGGAGCCAGACGTTTGGGAAGTCTGATGTTAATATCACTATAGCGATGGTTGACCGAACGGGATTCCACAAGGACTCTTCCCAGACCGGTCTCTCCCTCCCCTCTTCCGTAACCTGTCATTGATTTCACCATAAATGATTTTTCCCTTCCTTTATGATTTGAAGGTATTGCTTTCTAATCTGGTTAAAGAGTTCTATCGTTTTCTCTTGCCGGTAATCAGGATAGGTCCAATCCAGGGGTTGAAAAGATTTATTTCGATGAATGAGTGTTAAATCCGCATAAATCCCCTTTCCGAGATAGGGCCGATGTGCATAGGCCTTTGTCGTTGCAAGAATAACATGTGCATGAGAGAGGTAACCCGGGTCAATATTAATTCGCCGGTTCCCACTCAAATCTGCAAACCTCTCCTCCAAACGGTTGGTGGCCAGTTTAATATCCGGCAACGCATCCCGAGAAATGAGTGACCCGAAGGTGATGAAATACCGGAACAGGTTTCCTCCCATCTCCTGTGTATAGTAGTCGGTGAAATCGAAACGAAGTTTTTCGCTGATGAAGTCGGTTTTGCCAAAGTCCATTTTCAATGCTTCCATCCCTTGGTCAAAGAGATCATTCTTTCCGGCAATCAAACTCATAAACAGTTTGGCTGGCCGAGGTTCGCTTGGGATTCCCATCTTTTCAATCTTTTCTTAAATAGATGAAAAATTCTTTATTTCCCTTGGGGCCTAAAAGCGGAGATTCGATCAGGCCAAGAACCCTCAATCCCAAACTACGGCAAAATCCAGAGATCCTATCGATCACTTTCTGGTGAAGGGTTTCATCCCTCACCACTCCGCCCTTTCCCACCTCGCCTTTGCCCACTTCGAACTGGGGTTTGATCAGGCTGAGGATCATTCCTTCACTTTTTAGAAATTCTAAAAGATGGGAAAGGAACTTCTCAATGGAGATAAAAGAGGTGTCAATGAGGATCAAATCCACTTCTTCATCCACCTCTTCCCGCTTCAGATAGCGGATGTTTCTCCTCTCCAGATTAACCACCCTCGGGTCTTGTTGAAGTTTCCAGGCCAATTGCCCATAGCCCACATCCACGGCATAGACTTTTCGGGCACCTTTCTGAAGGATGCAGTCTGTGAATCCACCTGTTGAGGCACCCACATCCATCACCACCATTCCTTCGGGATCGATTCCAAAGAAATCAATGGCAGCTTTTAACTTCTTTCCCCCACGACTCACAAAAGGTGAATCTTCTTCCTGAAGCCTGATGATGGCTTTTGGATCTACTTTTGTTCCTGGTTTATTAATGATCGCTTCGTCTACGAGAACTTTTCCCTCCATGATCAGAGCCCTTGCTTTTTCACGGCTTTTAACAAGACCTTTTTCTATGAGGAGCCTGTCAAGCCTCTCCCGTTTGGCCGCTTTGTCTTTGAATATATCTCCATGGCCGGTCATTTTCTTGCTCTATTCGTTAGGTCTCACAATACAGAGCTATCCTTCATGAGAGGCTTGGGTTAGGGTTACGGCTACGAAGCTCGTTTCGTCATTGGTAACGGTTACGGTTAAAAGAATTAAACTGAGTCAACGTGGCCTTTTATATCCGATACTGGTCCCGCAAAATGCGGGATTACCGTTGCCGTTAGACGAAACCCTACTTGGGATTACGTGATTGATCGATGATAGAGGCAGTGGCCTGATTCGAACGAACGGATCGCGATCTTCCTACCTCAACCATCTCCCTTGCCTCTTTGAATATTCCGTTTTCATCAATCCCGTATTTCTCCCGAAGGAGAGATTGGGGGCCGTGTTCGATAAAGACATCGGGAATGCCCAGACGTTTCACCTGAATGGATAAGAGGCTTCTCTCTTGAAAGAGTTCGAGAACCGCACTTCCAAATCCTCCGATCAAGACATTTTCCTCTACGGTGAGGACCCTCCCTGTTCTTTCTGCCCATTGGCAGAGGAGGTCTCCGTCCAGAGGTTTTAGGAAGCGACTATTGATGATGGTGGCATCGATTCCAATCTCTTTCAGTTTCTGTGCGGCCCCAAGCGATGGATAGACCGTGGAGCCAATGGCAACGATGAGGATATCCCTGCCTTCTTTGAGCACTTCTCCTCGACCGATCTTGATCGTCTCGAGAGTTTCACTCCTCTTGGCACCCACCCCTTTGGACCTCGGATACCGGAAGGCAATCGGTCCTGGATGATCGACTGCTGTCTTGATCATATGTTGAAATTCCTCTTCATCCTTGGGAACCATGATGACCAGATTTGGAATGTGTCTCAGGTAGGAATAATCGAAGAGGCCATGATGGGTCGGTCCGTCCTCGCCGACGATTCCGCCCCGGTCCAGGGCAAAGACCACCGGAAGGTTCTGAAGGCAGACATCCTGATGAATCTGATCGTAAGCCCTCTGGAGAAAGGTGGAGTAAATGGCCACAACCGGTTTCATGCCTTCAAGGGCAAGGCCTGCGGCAAAGGTGACCGCATGCTGTTCCGCAATTCCGATGTCGTAGAAGCGATTGGGAAATCTCTTTGAAAACTCCTCCAAACCTGTTCCACTCTGCATGGCTGCTGTAATGGCGACGATCTTTCTATCCCCGCTGGCCAGTTGGCAGAGCGTCTCTCCAAAGACATCGGTGTAACTGGGTGGAGAGGGCGCAGCGCTTTTCTTGATCTCGCCGGTTTCGATGTTGAAAGGAGGCACGCTGTGATAAAGAGAAGGGTTTTTCTCTGCAGGATCATAGCCCTTTCCCTTCTTGGTGATCACATGGACGAGGAAGGGACCTCTCAATTTTTTAATATTCTGGAAGTTCTCGATCAGATAATCGAGGCGATGACCATCAATCGGCCCGATATATTTCATGCCTAATTCTTCAAAGAGGAGGCCTGGCATGAGAAGGCCCTTGAGCGATTCCTCAGCCTTTTTGGCAAAACGGAGTGCTGATTTTCCAATGCTCGGGATGGTTTCGAGAAACTCCTTCATCTCATCCCGGAACCGGTTGACGAACTGCCCTGTCATTAATCGGTTGAGATAGGAGGAGAGGGCTCCCACATTGTGAGAGATCGACATCTCATTATCGTTCAGAACGACAATCAGATCCTGGTCAATATGGCCTGCTTGATTGAGGCCCTCAAAGGCGAGTCCTGCAGTCATGGATCCGTCGCCGATGATGGCAATCGGCCTTCCCTCGTCGCCCTTATGCCTTTTAGCCTCTGCCATCCCTAGGGCGGCAGAGATGGACGTGCCGCTATGGCCGGAATCAAAGGTGTCGTAAGGGCTTTCGTCCCTTTTGGGAAAACCACTCACCCCTTCATACTGTCTCAAGGTGTGAAAACGATCCTTCCTTCCAGTGAGCAATTTATGGGTATAACTCTGATGCCCCACATCCCATATCAATTTGTCCCTGGGAAGGTCGAAGACATAGTGAAGAGCAATGGTCAATTCCACTGTGCCCAGGTTGGAGGAAAGATGTCCCCCGTTTTTTGAGACGATGAAAAGAATCTCCTGGCGAACCTCTTCAGAGAGCCTCCCAAGTTCCTCGGCGTCGAGTTTTTTAAGATCGTGGGGATGTTTGATCTGGTCCAATAATTTCGTCATCAATCAGGATTCCCTCAGGACGATAAATCGGGCAATCTCTTTAAGTGG
>VGSD01000144.1 GCA_016875155.1 Deltaproteobacteria bacterium
ACTCGGTGCTGTATCACTCCCAGAAAAAAGAACCTCTGGATTTAATCATTTATTTTGGCAAAGGGTACAAAGACCCCTGGTATCTGCTGGTTCCTGCAGGAACCTCACTGACGGCCCAAGAAATTGTCGAGCTTTATGCCAAGCGGATGTCTATTGAACAAGGGTTTCGAGATTGGAAGACTCATCTGGGAGTACGTGGATTAATCTTTTACGGAGTCAATCCCGCCCCCCGCCTGACCCGATTACTTCTGGCTTTCTCCTTGAGCTATTTGCTCTGTCTGGCCTTAGGCTCCACGGAAGAGGCCTTGGTCGTGAGGGCTTTCGTAGAAATCCGTAGGCGAAAACCCCGCCATGGCACGACCCGAACCCTTTCGGTGCTCTCCATCGGGATCTTACGACTCTCTTTGAAGAGGTTTTCCAAACAGGCTGACCGAGACCTTCTTAAGATGCTCCATCGCTTATCTCGGGGTAAGGGGGTGATTCAGTGGTGTCTCTCCCCGCCTAAACCCATCAAGCTTTCTTTCAAACAATGATCTCGGTTCCCTCAAGCAGAATGTATCTTCGCTCTAAATAAACCTCTTCGCTTCTTTTGCAAATCCTTCGCTTGAACCCATGAAAGGGTCATAAAATTCCCGCCCCCAACCTGCGCCATCGTTGATCAGAGACCGGCTATCAAAGGACCCGACTCTCTCAAAACACTTTCATCTCCGATCGGGAATTCCTTCCCATCACGAATTCGCTTCATCGATCCCGATTTACCCATTCAAAAGTGAAGGTGGGCAAGTTTTAATTGTCATTGACTTTTCCTTATAAATTCAATACATTTTAAACAAAATTGAGGCTTTCACATCATCCTATAACCAACCGCAGATAAAGCAAAATCTATTTCTCAGAAAGATATAGGGTTAAAAAAAACAAATTCAATTTTGTCTTAGGTTTGCAGTCTCCAAGAGATCTCCACTCAATAATATCTATTATAGTTTTTATCACTTCAAAAATGAGGAATGAACTTCAGAATCTAAAATCGGTCGAAGTGAAACTTCTTTTAAGGATTTTTGAAAAGCTTTCAAGAACCCAGGACCAAGATACTCTCCGCAAGGAGATTTCCGAGGACTTACTACGCCTCCTTAACGCAGATTTTCTCGCTTCATTTATTTGGAATCAGGATCAAAAGGTCTTCGAGCATGTAGTTGCTCTCAATATGACCCCCTCCAATCTGGCTCGCTACGATCGGTACTACCAGTTTCACGATCCGATAACGCCATCCTTACAAAAACGACGCCGGGCTACATTGGTTTGTGAAGTTATGCCTCAGAAGGAATTGGAAAAGACAGAGTTCTTCAATGATTTCTTAATGAAAGATGGCCTTCATCATGGGATAAACGTTTATGCATACGACGGTGATTTAAATATTGGAGACTTACGTATCTGGAGAGCCAAGAATAGGCCTGATTTGGGGAAACATGAAGCAGCGCTTCTGGATGCAATCCTGCCCCATTTTCGCAATGCGTTGCGAAATGTCAGGGTGATAGCCACAGCACAGGGAATGGCCAACCTTTGGCGCGAACTGCTGGATAATACTCAAATTGCCCTATTCCTTTTTGACGATGCTGGTCACCTTCTCTACCGAAACAATAAGGCCAAGACGATAGAGGAGGAACTGCCTGATGCAGAATATTCCTCCTTCTATAAGCATATCTATTCTCTGATGAAAAAAAACCTTTCCCAGACAGAATGGGGTCCATTTTTTCTATCTGCTCTTCATACTTTTTCTCCACAGGATTCAAAGCCTCTTACAGCAGTGATGGCTTATCGCTCAATCCTGGGAAAGATAAATGCAGATTTGCTTTCGAGGAGGCACCAATTAAGTCCACGTGAGTTTGAGATCTGTCTACTCGTATTCAAAGGGCTGACAGATCAGGAAATTGCCTCAGCCTTGGGCATTGCTTTCTCCACCGTTCGGACACACCTAAAACATATCTTCATGAAACTGGATGCTACAACCCGCTCGGAACTCATTTACCGCTTGTTCGAAGGAATAGTGGACATCTCTTTTTGATTTTGCCTTCCCCTGTCCATATCCCCAAATATGGGGATACCCAATTCAATTTTTTTGTGATCTCATTCTCCTAATAGACCATGGAAGGGGGTGGTGGATATCAAAAGATAGGGAGTTTTGGGGGGAGAAATCTTTTGGATGGAGGACTACACAAAGTCCTGGAAGGGAGGAGAAAAATGAATGGCAACGGAAGAGAAATGGATCGTAGGACATTTATGAAGACCTCTTTGACCATAGGTACAGGGTTGGCTTTGACAGCCTCGATGAACGATTTGGTATGGGGGAAATCTCCATCAGGCGGCGATTTGGCTGACTTGCCACTTTCCCAATTATCCAAAATGATCCAAAACGGAGAGATCAGTTCCAAACAACTTGTTGAAGTGTACCTCGAACGCATTAAAAAATTTGATGGACCAAAGGGTGTAAATGCCTATATCACAGTGGCCGGAGATGCAGCATTAAAGCAGGCGGAAGAACTTGACAAACTTGTCAAAGAAAAGAAGTTTAAAGGCCCCTTGCACGGCTTACCTATAGCCATCAAGGACAATCTCGATACCAAAGATATAAAGACCACCGGGGGTTCAAGGGTCCTTGCTTCTTGGATCCCTACCACAGATGCCCATGTCGTCCAAAAGTTGAAACAAGCCGGGGCCATTATTTTTGGAAAAACAAACATGCATGAGTTTGCCTTCGGTATCACCACCAACAACCCGCATTATGGGCCTACCCGAAATCCCTATGATTTTTCAAGAATTCCCGGAGGATCAAGCGGGGGGTCGGGTGCAGCGACAGCAGCGGCTCTCTGTGCCGGTTCAATAGGCACCGATACGGGTGGATCGGTGAGGATTCCGGCAGCCCTCTGTGGGGTAGTGGGACTCAAACCCACTTTGGGCAGGGTTGGACGAGGAGGCATGATGTACCTATCCTTTATGCGTGATGTGATCGGTCCGATTACTCGCACAGTTATCGATTCAGCCATGATATTGGAGTCCATCGTAGGGGAGGACCCAAGAGATCCGGAAAGCTCCTCAAAACCTGTACCCCGCTATACCGCCTTATTAAAAGGTGGCTTAAAGGGGAAAAAGTTTGGCGTACCTAAAAAATACTTTTGGGAGGTCATTCATCCTGACACCCAAAAAGTAATTGACGAAGCAATTGGAGCGATACAAAAAATGGGTGGAGTGATAAAAGAGGTTGAGGTTAAACATATGGATTTAGCTACCCCCACCGGCTTTAATATCGTTTTGGCTGAGTGCATCTATCACATGGAGGATTATCTCAAAGCATTTGATTCACAAGCCACAGTTGATAAATATCTGGATCAATTAGGGCCTGATGTAAAGGGAGCATTGGGTAGCCAAAAAGGGACGCCTGAATCCAAGCCGGTCCCCGGTTACGTTTATGCGAAATCAGTCCGGGAAGACCGTAACAAAATGATTTCCGGTTTTAAAGAGGCGATGATCGGCGTGGATGCATTGCTCCTTCCGACGACTCCCCTTCCGGCTTCCAAAATCGGTGAAGAGGTGGAGACAGAGATCCAAGGGAAAAAGGTTAATACCTTCCTGACTTTTATTAAAAACTGTGATCCAATTAGCGTAGTTGGTTATCCAGCGATTTCTGTTCCCGCTGGCTACAGCCAAACAGGTCTTCCCATCGGCTTACAGATTGTTACCCGACCATGGGAAGAGGATAAACTACTAAACATGGCTTATGCATTTGAACAAGCCACAAAAGTAAGAAAACCACCGAAACTTTAGATGAAAGGGCCTGGGCCACGGGTCCAGGCCTTTCTTTGTAAGGCAAACTATCACGAGAATTACTTTCGGGTTCTCTAAATAAATTTCCCTGCTCATTCCCCAACAAGTAAAATTCCTCTTTCCCCTGCTTAAAGGATTGACAAACGAAAGATATAATGGTAATTACATAGTAGATACACTGCAGGAGGTTAGTTATGGCTTCGGTGAAAACAAATATTATCCGCATCGGTAATTCCCAAGGGGTTCGGATTCCTAAAACTCTTCTGGAACAATGCCATTTACAGAACGAAGTAGAACTTGAACCTCGAGAAAGTTACCTTATTCTAAAATCAGCAAAAAAGCCGAGAGATGGCTGGGATGCTGCCTTTCAAGCCATGGCGAAACAAGGAGACGGAAAGATGATTATTGGAGATATGCTCCTTGAAAATAAGTGGGACAAGGAAGAATGGGATTGGTAATTTCACGTTTCGATGTATATCTGGTTAATCTTGATCCAACCTTAGGTCACGAGGTCCGAAAAACCCGTCCCTGCCTGATCATATCCCCTGACGAGATGAACCGCTTCATGGGAACAGTCATCGTTGCTCCCATGACTACAAAAGGGAGAGATTATCCCACCCGTGTCAATTTAACTTTTCAAGGTAAAAAGGGTCAAATCGTTCTCGACCAAATCCGTACCATAGATAAAATTCGACTAATAAAACGCTTGGGTAAAATTGATAAAAATACCGCCCCAAAAGTACTCGAGATATTGGGAGAAGTGTTTGCACCTTAACAATTAAAAATCCAATCTGTTGTGTCTTCGCAACGTGGACACGGTCGCCTTCTTCTAAGTAATTTCCCGTTGACTTTTCCATATAAATTCAATAGATTCTAAATAAGGAAAATGTCCACCAACAACCTTATAAGACTTAGAACGGAAGTTTAACCCCTAAAAATGGAAACTAAATTGATAGAAAAGCTTAAAGAATACTTTAGTCAAAGGGAAGACATTGCCTTTGCCTTTTTGTATGGTTCGCAGGCAAAAGGAAGTGCCAACAAATTATCTGACGTTGATATTGCCGTCTATTTTTATCCTCTGGAAAGACATCCCATAGAATTTGAAAGAGAGGTTTTTTATGACGGCGAGAATGAAATATGGGGAGACCTTCAAAGGCTCTTAAAAAAGGAGGTAGAACTTCTTGTTTTGAACAGGGTTTCTGCCAGTGTGGCGGCAAGCGCCATAAGAGGTATCCCCCTTTCAATAAAAGATTGGGGACTTTATCTCGATTTTATGGAAGTAACAACGGATGTGGCAGAGGATTTTAATGATTTTGTGATAAGTAATTATAGAGAGCGGATAGACATTGAAAAAAGAGATTCAAACAAGGCTTATTAAACATATTACCTTCCTTGAAAAGGAACTTGAGGATTGGGAAAGTTTTAAATCTCTCTCCTGGGAAGAGTATAATAAAGACAGAGATAAAAGAAGGAATGTAGAAAGATGGATTGAAAACATTGTAAACTCCTCGATAGATATTGCTAAAATCATTCTGGCCTCTGAAAACCTCCCCCTCCCGGATACTTATAAAGAAATCATAATTTCGCTATCACTCACTTCTGGGTTTGATAAAGAAAATATAGATCACCTTTCTGAATGGGTCAAACTCAGAAACATTATTTCTCATGAATATCTGGATATAAGATGGAATTCAATTAAGAAATTTATTGAAGAAACGGAGCTTGTTTATAGAAACTTCCTCGGGAATGTCAAAAAATATCTCGAGAAAAAATTGTAATCTTACTTTCTATTTAAAAACCTTTGTCTCGATAAAATACAGATCCCACCATGTCCAATTCATTGAGTCCCAGTGTGCAGAAAGTTCAGGATGCGTTAAAGGCGCTCGGTTTTCCTAACGATGTGATGGAATTGCAATCCACAACCCGCACCTCTGCTGAGGCGGCCCAGGCGGTTGGATGCCAGGTGGAGCAGATTGCAAAGTCCATTGTCTTTCGAGCCAGGCAAACAGATAAACCCATTCTTGTCATCGCCAGTGGCGGAAATCGTGTCAATGAAAAGAGGATAGAGGAACTGATCTCCGAACCGCCTGGCAAGGCGGATGCCAACTTTGTCCGTCAAAAGACCGGTTTTGTCATTGGCGGAGTTCCTCCTGTTGGCCATCTTGAGAAGCTTGAGATCTTCATAGATGAGGATTTGCTCAAATACGAAGAAATCTGGGCGGCTGCCGGCACCCCCCATGCCGTCTTCAAACTCATTCCTTCAGACCTTATTAAGATGACTGGAGGCCGGGTAATTTCTATCAAATAAAAAAGCAAATTCCCCCTCACCCCCCTTTTCTAAGGGGGGTGAGGGGGAATTAATGAAGGAGGCAGGATATGGAATTAAAGACTGAGCGTATAGAGATTCCGGAAGGATGCAATGTCATCTTTGGACAGACCCACTTCATCAAAACTGTGGAAGACCTCTACGAGATCATTGTGGGATCTGTCCCCAATTCAAAATTCGGTATTGGATTCTGTGAGGCTTCAGGCCATTGTCTTATTCGGGGAGAAGGAAATGACGAAATTCTGAAAGAAGCGGCCATGAAGAATGCCTTCAGGATCGGAGCAGGCCATAGTTTCATCATCCTTTTAAGGGACGCTTTCCCCATCAACATTCTCAATGCGGTGAAGATGTGCCAGGAGGTTTGCACAATCTACTGTGCCACGGCCAATCCCGTAGAGGTGATCCTCGCCCAGTCGGATCAAGGAAGAGGGGTCCTCGGCGTCATTGATGGCTCCTCCCCCAAAGGAATGGAAAAAGAAGACGGAGTGGCGTGGCGAAAAGAACTGTTGAGGAAATTTAAATATAAACTTTAATATGGGGTATCCACTTGACTAAGGTTCAATTTTCAAAAACCCAGACTTTTCGAATGGTTACACAAAAATGGTAACTCAAACTCAAAAAAAGCAGAATATCATTATGAAATCAATAAGTTAAGCTAAATTTACTGGAGTCAAGTGGATACCCCATAAACTTTAAAATGTGTGAATAACCAATTTCCAAGCACCAATCACCATTATCTCAAAATTTTATTATTGGAATTTGGTAATTGGGTATTATTTGGAATTTGGTACTTGGTTATTGGAGTTTCATTTATCGATTAATTTCCATTCTTCACCAAACATTCCAAGGCGGTGATATATTCCTCGGTCATGCAGGTTGGGATTCGATGTTTCTGTAAGCATTCGAAGCATTTGCCGGGTTCGTAGAGAGGCGTGCTCACATATTTCTCTCCGCCATCCGGAAAGACGGTGACCATCACGCCACGTTCTATTTCCATTGCCTTCTGCAGGGCCCCCCACATGGCCG
>VGSD01000145.1 GCA_016875155.1 Deltaproteobacteria bacterium
GGTACAGAGGTATATACAGGTGGACGTATGCTTATGATAATTTTATTGGGTATATGACTGGTATTCTTTCCGTTGAGGCTATTCAGAAAGGTATTGATGGGGTGTACGTAGTATAAGAACATTTTTACCTTGCTCGAAAGGAGGCTCAATTGACCACCCCAAACGATCTTCCCCGGCTCATTCCTCCCCACGGTGGATACCGTGAGCTGCAATCTTACCAAATGGCGGAGATTGTGTTTGATGCCACCATAGCCTTTAGCGACCGTTTCATTGACCGGCGTTCCCGCACCCATGACCAGATGGTTCAGGCAGCCCGAAGCGGCAAGCAAAATATTGCTGAAGGCAGCATGGCCTCCGGCACCTCCAAGAAAACCGAACTAAAACTCATCGGTGTTGCAAGAGCGAGCCTTGAGGAGTTGCTGATTGATTTTCAAGACTTTCTGCGGCAGCAAAAGCTGCCGCTTTGGGGCAAAAATGACGCCAAAGCGAAAGAAATTAGAACTTTGGCGTATAGGTCTGATAGGTCTTATTCGACTTATAAGACCTATGTGGAGGCTTCACCTCCGGAGGTTGCAGCTAACGCTGCAATCTGCGTGATTCACCAGACCAACTACCTGCTTGATCAGCAATTGCGGGCCTTGGAAAAAGAGTTTCTCAAAGAAGGTGGGTTCACAGAAAGGCTTTATCGAACCCGAAAAAAATTAAAAAAATAGGTCGTATATGACCAATAGGACCTATCCAGAAGAAGACTTTATTATGATCTCAGCGCTTTCTCATTATTCTTACTGTCCTCGTCGCTGCGCTCTCATCCACATTGAGCAACTCTGGGATGAAAATCGGGCAACCGCTGAAGGTCGGATCATGCACGAGAGGGTTCATGAGCAAGACCATGAATCGCGCGGAAACGTTCGTATTGAGTATGGTCTTCCCCTTCGCTCATTGAAACTTGGCCTGTCCGGTAAGGCTGATGTGGTGGAGTTTCATCATGTTGATAAGAATTTATGGCAACCTTTCCCAGTGGAGTACAAACGGGGCAAGCCAAAATTGGACCACTGCGACGTAATCCAGCTTTGTGCTCAGGCAATGTGTTTAGAGGAGATGATGTCTATTCCCGTGCCAAAGGGAGCTATTTTTTATGGTCGGACTCGCCGGCGTCTTGATGTGACGTTTGACGAAAAACTTCGTGGAGAAACAGAGGAAGCGGCCAAAGGGGCCCATCAGTTGATAAAATCGGGTAAAACACCTTCTCCGGTTTATGAAAAGCGATGCGAGAGCTGTTCGCTCATTCATGAATGTTTACCGGAGACGATTGGGAAAGGAACTTCCGTTAGTCGTTACTTAAAGCGTATGGTGAGTATGCCATGAAAAAACATCTCAATACAATTTTTGTGACAACACAGGGAGCCTACCTCTCAAAGGAGGGGGAGACGGTCGTTGTCAAAGTGGACGGAGAAATCAAGCTTCGCGTACCGGTTCATACGATCAGTGGAATTGTCTGCTTCGGCAATGTTTCTTGCAGCCCTTATCTCATGGGTTTTTGCGCAGAGAACGATGTAGCAATCAGCTTCTTGTCCGAGCATGGGAGATTTTTAGCCAAAGTGCAGGGTCCTGTTTCAGGAAATGTCCTTCTTCGCAGGGAACAATATCGGAGGGCGGACGATCAAAAATTTTCAGCAGAGGTCACTAAATTCATCCTGACTGGAAAACTCACAAACTGCCGGACTGTTTTGCAGCGAGCGCTTCGGGACCACTCGGACAAAATTGAGGAACAGGAAGTCCGCACGGCTGTTATGCGGTTGAACCACTTGATGGAATCTTTAAATAAGGATCAACCATTGGATGTTTTGCGCGGGATTGAGGGAGATGCCGCCCATATCTATTTTAGCGTATTCGATCATCTGATCGTTGCTCAGAAAGAATCTTTTCATTTTAATGAGCGGACCCGAAGGCCGCCCATGGATAATGTCAACTGCCTTCTATCTTTCATCTACACACTTCTCATGCACGATGTGCGGGGGGCTCTGGAATCTGTGGGACTGGACCCTGCCGTCGGTTTTCTCCATCGGGATAGGCCCGGAAGGCCAGGGCTTGCACTCGATTTAATGGAGGAATTCAGGCCTTATATCGCTGACCGCCTAACCCTTTCCCTGATCAACCTCCAGCAGGTTCAGGATAAGGGTTTCAAAAAGACGGAATCTGGCGCTGTAGTAATGAATGATGATACGCGAAAGACCGTTCTCGTTTCTTATCAGGAGCGAAAACGGGAGGAGATCACACACCCTTTTCTTGATGAGAAAGTGATGATTGGAATGCTGTTTCACATCCAGGCCATGTTGATGGCGCGTTACTTGCGGGGAGATATGGATGGTTATCCACCATTTATTTGGAAATAAGGGGGGAGCCCATGTTCGTATTGGTCAGTTACGATGTTTCCACAATGGACGAGAAAGGTCCACGTCGTTTAAATCGTGTGGCGAAGGCATGTAAGGACTATGGGCAGCGGGTTCAAAAATCCGTTTTTGAATGTATTGTAGATCCTGCTCAATGGGCCGTCTTGAAACAACGACTCAATGATGAAATTGATCATGAAAAGGATAGCTTGCGGTTTTATTATCTCGGTTCCAACTGGCGGCGTCGGGTTGAACACATTGGCGCAAAAGAAACGATTGACCAGGAGGGGCCGTTGATCGTCTGATGGTGTCATGCGAACCTGAAGTGGACATGATTTCTCTGGAAGGTTCGCATAAGATTCAACTTGCTGAAATAATAGGTCATTTGAAATAGCTCTTTAATAATTGAATCTGGTCATACATCATTTAGAAGGGATGCGCGGAAATAGAAAAATAAATACTTTAAAATTATAGAGTTACTGTAAAACAGTCGCGCCCCACGTGGGCGCGTGGATTGAAACATTAATTTTAAGTTAATGGGGTCATCCCATTTTTTGTCGCGCCCCACGTGGGCGCGTGGATTGAAACTCCAGGGAGAGACGTTTGGGAGTGTAGTAAAGATGTCGCGCCCCACGTGGGCGCGTGGATTGAAACATAATATCGCAAAAGCTATTTACCAGGGCAAGGGTCGCGCCCCACGTGGGCGCGTGGATTGAAACGTTTTTATCATCATCGTTTAGCAAGTGTTGATCCTGTCGCGCCCCACGTGGGCGCGTGGATTGAAACACGGCATATCCTGTCCCACCTAAAAGGAGGATGAGGTCGCGCCCCACGTGGGCGCGTGGATTGAAACACTGGCAATAACATGACCTCCAATCCAATAATAGGTCGCGCCCCACGTGGGCGCGTGGATTGAAACCTACTTTTATTTTGGATAGTGCAGATTTGATGCCGTCGCGCCCCACGTGGGCGCGTGGATTGAAACTTATTAAGGATGTGGGGCCTAAGAGGCCATACTTGGTCGCGCCCCACGTGGGCGCGTGGATTGAAACTGTGAGTCAGGAGAGTGATACTGTGTTAATGATTGTCGCGCCCCACGTGGGCGCGTGGATTGAAACAGAAAATTCTGATAACCCCCAATCTGATTATCAGTCGCGCCCCACGTGGGCGCGTGGATTGAAACTTCTAAAAATTGCATTTTTCTGTCGAATTTTTTGTCGCGCCCCACGTGGGCGCGTGGATTGAAACAACGGTTACGGTTTGACCATCTCCGTCCATGACATAGTCGCGCCCCACATGGACGCGGGCGAAAAGGTTGACTGAATTTTTCAGCCAACCCACACGGTTCATCCAGGGAATTATAAGATTGTCACTACTGGAGAGAAGTGGTGGCTTGGGCTTTGAGGACTTCTTCTTTCAAGAGAGACCAGATGTCTCTGAAGAGGGCTTCATAGATGGAAGTGGACATCAGTTCAGTCGACCGGGGCCGCCTTAAAGGGTTCTGGATGATCTCTTTAATCCGACATGGATTCGATGGAATTGACCTGAATAAATAGTCAAATATGAGAGCCTCTTTTATCAAGGAGTCAAATCTTGTTTATACCTTGAACCAGCGGCGTTGGAGACCGTAGTAGAGAATCAGCCCCGTCAGGTAAGCCACTCCCATGTTCCACATGGCAATACCTGTGGTGACAACCAAAACAAAAAGGTTCTGTTTCTTAAGTTTAATGTCCTGCACAACCAGGGCCAGTTCCACACCAGCAAAAAAGAGGAGGACACCCAGGACTGGCCTTGGAAATAGCTGCAGGAGAAGCGCAACCGAGTCGCTTAGGAAAAGCCCGATGACAAGCAATATCATTCCCACGATAACAAGCGCCCCGCCTGTTCTCGCTCCGAAACGGAGATGAGCAGCCATGCCCCCTGCTCCATGACACATGGGTACGCCACCGATTAAAGCACTGCACAGGTTCATCACCCCGTGATCGATCGAAACTTTTCTGGCAGTCACTTTCCGGTCAGGGAAATGCTGGTTATTCTCCCCGACAGTCGCAATGATTGCATTTCCGAGCGTCAAAGGGGCTTGGGGAAGCCCTAAGAAAACAAAACCCGTAAGGAGCTCCTTCCATGAAATTCGTCCGAATGTCAACTCGGGCCATCGAAATTGAATGGTGAGATGCGAGAGATCTTTGACCAATTCCGGTTTCTGAATAAAAGCGAGAACTATCCCGTAGCCTAAGAGTATTAACGTAGCTGGAATCCGTCGGTTATTGAGAAGGAGAAGTGTGAGTAGCGCTCCTCCGAGGGCAATTACAGGTTGTGCCTTCATCATTCCCAATCCTTCGATGACGAAGCTCAGCCCCAATCCCAGCATGATGCCCCGGATCACGGGTTTGGTAGTAATCTTTTCGATCCACGTAACGGCACCTGTTAATCCCATGAGTAGCCAGAAAAGGCCGGTGAAAATCCCTGAGCCCCAGATGACCCCTGGACTCATCCCGCGGGTAATGGCCATTCCGCCAATGGCCTTCATCGGTTGAACGGAAATAGGGGTTTTAAAATAAAGGCCCACAAAAATTTGGAAGATACCGAAGGCAACAAAAATACCGAGCGGATCCATTTTGTTGAGAGCCATGTAGCCCAGGACAAATGGGATCAATGTTCCGAGGTCGCCAAAGGCGCCAGCCAACTCCATTCTATTGTATTCATTGCCCCATAAACGCATGCTGATTTACCCTCCATTGTTGAGTTTCGTAAAAGTAAAGAATAGTTTCATCCCCTTCCGATCATGGTGAGCTCGTCGAACCATGATCAACCCACCCTTCGACAGGCTCAGGTCGCTTCGACTCGCAACCGAGGTGAACGGCGGATTGCAATGTCCTGTTCTATTACTTATGCATAGTTCATTAATCAACTTCTAACAAACTCCCTTAAAACTTCTGTTTAAATCTCTTCGCCACAACAGCTTGAAGATCTCGCAAAAGGTAATCCGCTTTACACACGAACTGTTTCCCTTTTGGGGTTAATTGAGCGCCCCCGCCATCTTTCCCGCCTAATTTTGTTTCTAAGATCTTGAACCCAGCCCTCTTTTCAACTTTCTTGACCGCGCCCCACGCATGCCGGTAGGACATCCCAAATTCATCGGCGGCTCTTTGAATGGAGCCCAAACGATCGATCGCAAGAAGCAAGGCGGTTTTGCCGCCCCCGAGGACAACCTCTCCCCTATTTTCGATCCAGAATTTTGTCTTAATCTCCATAAATCCTCCTGCAATAAGAGATGGATCATACGATATGCTAATAAAAGCATAGTGTCAAGAGGAATTTTGCCGAATTTTGCCGAAGATGAATTGTTTTGTTGGTGACAATAAAGGGGAAAGAGGAATGTCCTCGATTCCTCTGGACGGAACCACCTATAAGAATATGAAGGAAATTGCTCCGCCGCTTAGGACGACCCAGAGGATATCGATCTTTAAAATCAAGGCGGTAAATGCAGCAATGGCGAGCAGAATGCGGGATAAATCCCAATGGATGTCAAATCCGAAACGAAGGGTGACCGTTAAAAGAAGGCCCACAAAAGAACATAAAATGCCTGTGATCACCTTCTTAAAATGGGGGGAACTTCGTAACCGGTCAAAGTAAGGCACGATTCCAATGACGATCATGAAAGAAGGCAAAAACACACTTGCGGTGGCGATCAGACCTCCAAGAAGTCCATGGATCAAGTATCCGATAAAGGTCGCTGTAATCACAATGGGTCCTGGAGTAATCTGTCCGAGAACAATTCCATTTAAAAGGGTCGGGCCGTCAAGCCATCGTCGAACCTCAACCACTTCATGAAACATTAAAGGAACGGATGCAAAACCGCCTCCGAAGGCAAATAGATCTATCCTGAACATAAGGGCAGCAAGGTCGAATAGCCTTCGATCTAAAAAATAGATGGCTGAAAATCCTGTGACGGCAACCAATAGTATTAATAAAAGAGGTTTCGGAACATGCGTCTTTTTTACAGCGCTCGCTGAAAGGGAAAGAGGTTGTTTATCATAAAGGATCACTCCCAATAAGGCGGAGATGACAATGACGAGGATGGGATTCACTTTTAATCCAAAGAGGACTGAAGCAAGAATTGCATTGAAAACATTCTTCCAGTTCTTGATGGAGGTCCTTCCGAAGGATAAGGTGGCATTAGCCACAAGTGCAACCACGATAACCTGAAGTCCATTAAAAATGGAAACAACAGAAGGCATCGTATGCGTCTTGGCATAGAGGGCGGATAGAACCATCATGAAAAGAAAAGCAGGAAGTCCGAATCCAGCGAAACTCGCGACAGCCCCGCCCACTCCCCTTGCCCTGAAACCAACATAGGCGGCCATCTGCATGGCCGTTGCACCGGGGATGGTCTGACAGAGGGCCACCCCGTCGCGTGCGGATGGCTCGTTGAGCCAGTGTTTCTTTTCAACGGCCATTTTGCGAATGTAAGCAACCATGGCCGGACCGCCGAAGGCGGTAGCCCCCAACCTCATAAATGAAGTAAACAGATGAAATATCGAAGGAGATTCCATTGCAAAAACGTCGTTAATGTCCGCATCCGCCTTGATGGGACTGACAGGAATGATATACGGAAAGCTCCTGGAGTTTGTTTTCGCTCAACAATGTCAGATTTTCCTTCACCGTCAAAGCTCCGGCTCCGTATACTTTTATTCCTGACGCGTTTAACTTCGTCAATGCACCCGCACCGATCCCGCCAACGACCATTGCATCCA
>VGSD01000146.1 GCA_016875155.1 Deltaproteobacteria bacterium
TTTTTTATCCAAGATAAAGTACCTTTTACCCTTATTTCATGGTATCTTAAAGGTGTTTAGGGGCATAATTTTACCCACTCACTTACGCGATGATCCTTAAATAAATTGACGTCCATCATGGGTCATTGCGAACGAAGTGAAGGTCGATTCGACCCACGTCCCCCGCATCGCGTGCGGGGTCCTCGCAATGACTACTTTTCAAAATCGTTCGCTATAGTTAAATGCGAATCTTGAATCGGGGGGAATTACAATGGAAAGGAGAATGATGGATGAAGGTAACAGTGGATGAAGAGACCTGTATTGGTTGTGAAGCCTGCGTTGAGGCCTGCCCAGAAGTATATGAAATGGCAGGAGACAAGGCTGTTGTGAAAATGAGTAAAGTTCCTGATAACCTGATTAAATCGTGCCGGGAGGCTGCCGAAGGCTGCCCGGTTGAAGCCATTCAGTTAGAGGATTAAATTAAAAAAAAAAGGCATCCCGAAAAAACGAGATGCCCTTTCATCATTAAGGGTAACCCTATAATCAATCAAAATATTCTTTGATCTCCCTATAACGACTGGGATCCCGTAGCCGCTCGAGTGCTTTTGCCTCGATCTGCCGAATCCTCTCTCGGCTGAGACCGAATTGCCTCCCGATCTCTTCGAGTGTACATTCGCCGTCTTCTCCAATTCCGAAACGAAGCCTCAGGATCTTTTCCTCTCTCGGTGAAAGCCCGGACAGGAGCTTTCCAATCTGGTGAACCAGATCCTTCTCCAGAAGGCAATCCGAAGGAGAGAGGCTTTTCTCATCAGGAATGAGGTCTTCAAGTGTACTGTCCTCTTCACCGATAGGCATATCAAGAGAAATCGGTTCCTCGATGAGATTGAGGATTTTCTCAACATCGTTCAATGGAATGCCACTGTCTTTTGATAACTCCTGGGAAGTGGGCTCCCGTCCCAGCCTCTTTACCTGATCCTTGAAGGATTTCATCATCTTCCCTTTGATCTCAAAGAGGTAGTTCGGGATACGGATCGTTCTCGACTTCTCTGCAAAGGCCCTTAGAATAGCGGCCCTGATCCACCAGGAGGCATAGGTGCTGAATTTATACCCCTTAGTATAGTCGAATTTGGCCATAGCCTGCATGAGGCCAAGGTTTCCTTCCTGGATGAGGTCGAGAAAGGAGAGCCCTCGATTGGCATACCGTTTTGCAATACTGACCACCAGACGGAGATTAGCCTGTATCAGCGCATTCTTTGCCTGCTGGGTATCGAAGATCGCTTGCTGGTATCGGGTGAGCATCTCCTTGTACTTTCGATTCTTCTCTCTTTTTTCGGAAGGAGTAATTTTTAATTTTTTACCGTTTTTTCCTTTGGTTTTCTGGCCCTGGCGTGAATGCCCATTATTCTGTTTCTTTCCATTCCTTGGATCAGAAAATGAGGAAATCTTCGCCTTTAGACGGTTCGTTTTGATCTCAAGGTCTTTTACCTGTTCTTCCCCTTCTTTGATCCTCTTAGCGAGATCAACCTCTTGCTCAGGTGTCAGCAGAGAGATCTTTTCCAGGCTTTTTAAGTATTCGAGAGTGATATCATGGGGAAAGAAGTAAGGCTCTTCGTTGAGACTCTGGTCAGCTTGTGCCTCTTCTTGTTCCTCAACGACTGCCTCTTCTTCTCCTGCCTGAAGTTCAAACTCCTCAAGGGTCGCTTCATCCAGCTCGCCTGCACCGTAAATAGGTCCATCCATAGAGTTCATGGATGCTCCTGTCTCGTCCATATTGGGCGAAGATGCTCTCTCTTCGGTCCGGAGTTGAACCGACAGGCTTGCCTCCTCCCTCTTTTTCCCGTTTGTCCTACCTTGTTTCACTTAAACCCAACTCCTCTCTTAAATTATAATAAAAAACCCCTTCCAATACTAAGCAATATGGAAAGGGTGAACCACCCACCTATATTCTTCTCTAAATTTGAAGTCTTTTTTTAGTTTCCTTACTATGTATATAATCACCTGGATTAGGTGAATCATCCCTTTTTATCTAATATATTCAAAAGAACCCTATTTGTCAAGCATTATTTATATAAGATATTATGAAATGATATCAATATGTTATAAAATCATCTTTAAATTTCCCTTATTTCAGATAGGATTTATTGCAAAACTATTCATAACAAACAGTAAGTGCTGGAAATTGAACAGTTCTTAATCAAAACCAGGGTTGACTTTGGCTTGGCCTTCTTTTATATAAGGTTGAAACCGACTGGTAAATACTTTCTCAGCCTTATGGTATGTATTTGAGAAACCTGTGGCCGCAGTAGAGGAATCGGATAAAGGGTGAATGGAATGGGGTGTGTTGATCTTCATTTACATACTACAGCCTCGGATGGGGTGAAGAGTCCGTCCGAAATAGTTAGATATGCGAAATCCAAAGGACTTCAAGCGATTTCCATCACCGATCATGATACAATCGGAGGCCTAGAAGAAGGCCTGGCAGAAGGTGAGAGGATCGGGTTTGAAGTGATATCAGGTATAGAGATCAGCGCTGAGCATTCGCCCGGATCCATGCATCTTCTTGGTTATTTAATTGATATTCACCACCCCTCTCTAAACGAGAAATTGAAATATTTACAGAGGGCAAGGGAAGAGAGAAACCCCAGGATGGTAGAGAAGCTCAATAAATTGGGTGTTCACATTACTTATGAAGAGGTAGTCAAGGCTTCTGGGGGAGGTCAGGTGGGGCGGCCCCATTTTGCCCAGGTGCTTATCGAGAAAGGATATGTCAGGAATTTTCAGGAGGCTTTCGACCGATATCTGAAGAAGGGGGCTTCTGCCTATGTTGATAAATTGAGGTTTACACCAAAGGAAGCCATCCATTTGATCAATGAAGCCGGCGGAGTGGCCGTGCTCGGTCACCCCAACACCCTTGGTTTAAATGGAGCTAAGGTTCTAGAGAATTTGATCGCGAAACTTCTCAAAGAGGGTCTGAGAGGAATCGAGGTCTATTATCCAGAGCATTCTCCCTCAGAAGTCATCCGGTATAAAGCTCTGGCCGAGAGGCATGGTCTCATCCTGACCGGGGGGACGGACTACCATGGGATTGAAAAAGAAAGTGTAGATGTAGGAGTGGGAAGAGGGGAGATGAAACTTCCTTATTCGATGGTGGAGGCACTCAAAGCGGCCAGGGATCTGGCGATCCAATCAATTTGATCTCAGATAAAATATTTCAGGAGAAAAGAATGGTTATCCTTTTATTGATCATTACAGCTCTATTATGGGGATCAACGCCTATCCTTGAAAAGATGGGTTTAAATAAAGTGGATCCTTTGGTAGGTGTTACCATTCGAAGCACCATTGTGACGGCAGGTCTTTTAATACTTACCTTTATTCTGGGCAAAGGCAGAGCGTTGTTGTCATTGGATGGGAAGAGCATCCTGCTTTTCGGCGCAAGTGGTATGATGGCAGGCCTTCTCGGAATGTGGACTTATTACATGGCGCTGAAAATGGAGGCGACTTCCAAAATCGTTCCGATTGCTGCCTGTTATCCGCTGGTCACTGCACTTCTCAGTGTTCTGATCCTCAATGAAGGGCTCAATGCTTCACGGGTGATTGGAACAGCCCTCATTGTTTCAGGAATCTGGTTGGTTAAGTAAAGATTGAGAGTGGAAGGTTGAAGGTGGTAGGTGGTATAAGAAAAATCCCAAGGAGATAGCAATGAAGAAGAGAGGAAAAACAAATCGGTTGAAGGCAGCATTAAAAAGAAAGAATGTGAAAAGTTCATTAAGGAAGTCGAGAGGTGAGAGAAGGTATCCTACCTGATAAATCGGACCAGAGATTAGATTCGTAATCTGCCGACGTACAGACGTGACAAAGTTTGAGTACCCCATCCTTATTTTTTCAGATTCTACAGACAAGATCTTTGACCATCCCGACCTAAAAATAGCCGGGCGGTCGGGAGATCGAATCGTCCTTCCCGATCCCTCGGAACTGGTTCCTCTTCCCCGGGGAAGTCAACTTTTCAGCCTTCCTGGAAGAATACCCATCGGATGGGAGGGGGAGTCTTTCAAACCGCTCAATAGAATAAGGATCGGAAAAAAAGAGGTTAGTTGCACGGGGGTGGCTGCCTTCCTTCCACCTGGCTATGTCCGCACCCTTCTCCCCGCGACACAATTGAGTCGCAAAGCCCCCATTCTTCCATTATGGGCTTACAGCTCTGTGGGATGGAAAGATGGAAAATTCTGGGCAACGGGGATCATCGTTGACCCCAATCCACACTGGAATCCTAAATATTTCGGGAATGATCTCCTCTTAAAGAAAAAGGTTGCGCTCTCACTTGAGAAGGAGTCAGGTAACCGGCTCCTTCGACAGCTTGCCCGCTGTGCTATGGAGTATCACTGTTTTGCGGCAAAAAATGTCTTTTTCCGGAGATGGGAGTGTCCTCTTCCCACCTCTCCTTCGTGTAATGCCGCGTGCATCGGTTGCATTTCACTTCAACCCTCGGAATGCTGTCTGGCCTCGATGGAAAGAATTAAATTTGTACCCACTCCCGATGAAGTTTTAGGGGTTGCCTTACCCCATCTTCAAGAGGCAAAAGATGCGATCGTCAGTTTCGGTCAGGGTTGCGAGGGGGAGCCATTGATGCAGTGGCGGGTCCTTGAGAAATCGATTCGCCAACTGCGTGAAAGGACGGACCGGGGGACGATTAACCTCAACACGAATGGCAGTCTTCCGGAACGGGTGGCAACACTTTGTGATGCAGGCCTCGATAGTCTTCGGGTGACCATGAACAGTCCGCATAAGAAATATTATGATCGTTATCACAAACCAAAGAGATATGCTTTTAATAATGTGGTGAACTCTTTGGTCGTAGCAAAAGAGAAAGGAATCTATACGTCGATCAACCTTCTCGTCTTTCCCGGATTTACAGACAGAGAGGAAGAGATCGAGGGATTGATAAGGCTGATTGGAAGAACGAAACTCAATCTCATTCAAATGCGCAATCTGAATATTGATCCGGATCTCTACCTTGAAGCCATGGGAAGAGGCACTGGAATCGGGCTTTCAAAGATGATGGAGATTCTCAAGAAAGAATTTCCCCGGCTCCAGTTCGGTTATTTCAACAGAACAAAGGAAAATTTTTATCCCCATGGATAATCACCAATTCAGGGCAGGCGTCAAAGCCGCACTCCCCATTGTGTTAGGGTACATCCCAGTGGGGATGGCCTTTGGCGTCTTGGCCCGGCAGGCAGGCCTCACCCCAATTGAAGTGGGGTTGATGAGCCTTCTCGTCTATGCAGGAGCAAGTCAGTTTCTCGCTATTGAAATGATCTTGAAGGGGATGGCATGGTCTCCAATTATCTTCGCTACCTTTTTCATCAACCTTCGTCATTCGCTCATGAGTTCAACCCTCTCTCTCTATTTCAACCGGAATCGACTTCGCACCCTTGGTCTCCTCTCTGCCGAGTTGACAGACGAGTCTTTTGCTGTTGCGATGTCGAATACCTCGAAGATTGAGAACCGACCTGTCTATCTCTTCGGGCTTCAAATTACTTCCCATGTTGCATGGATCACGGGTTCGGTGGCAGGGGCCCTCTTCGGAGGGCTGATTGATCACAAATCTTATGGAATCCCTTTTGCTCTACCTGCTCTTTTTATCTGCCTCCTTCTTATTCAAATCAAAAAGATCCACCACCTTCTTATCATGGTGATTGCAGGGATATCTTCTCTCTTTTTCAAATGGGCATTGCCTGGAAACTGGTATATCGTTTTGACCGCCCTTCTTGCTTCGGGAATAGGAATGGCCATTGAAACAAAACTTTTTCCCTCTCCCTCGATGGGGGAGGGGAAGGGTGGGGGTGGAAAATAGAGAATGAGACCAGAGACCCTCATACTCATTTTGGGAATGGCGCTCGTAACCTTTCTCCCCAGGTTTTTCCCAATGGCATTTTTAAACCGGCGGGTGCTTCCGGAAAAGGTGAAAAAAGGCTTAGAGTATTTCCCCATCTCCATTTTGAGCGCTATTGTCTTTCCCATGCTTTTCTCCAACGGAGGAGGGAAGATAGAGATTCAGCCACAATACCTGATCGCTGCCATCCCTGTCTTTCTCTTTGCCTGGAAAGTGAAGAGCCTCTGGGGGTCCGTCATCCTGGGAATGGTCCTCTACTGGGGGCTAGGATTTGTTTTGTAGTGGAGATTCCTGGATGGTATCCGCAATTTTTCTATCTATTCTCGACATCGGAAGAAGACGTAGCCGGGGAATAGGAACCCATCTTCCTTTTTTGTTTGTCTTAACCCCATCACAGTTAAAAGCAAATAGTGTGAGCTTGAAGTGGGAATAAATTTGTTGAAAAGTCCCAACAGATTCCTTCACTTTTACATTCATTCCGATTTCATCTTTGATATGTTTTCTTAACCTCAGCCTTAATCTTTCTTCTCTGTGAATTTTCCAGTTCGGGAATTCCCACAATCCTCCAAGTAACCCTTTGGGAGGCCTTTGTCTGAGTAAAACTTTTTCGTTTCGCCGGATGATTGCAGAGACCGCATTGATGTGAGGGACTTTTTTCTTCATGGTCTTTGATGGAAACCTTTCGGGTTTTCCCGAACCATATGCTTTACAGAGGTCAGTGAGAGGGCATTTAGGACATTGCGGATCTTTTGGTGTACAGATCATAGCTCCAAGATCCATGAGCGCCTGGTTAAAGAGGCCAGCTCTACCTTTTGGGAGAAGTGATTCTGAAAGTTGCCAAAGAAGACCTTCGGTCTTACCTCTCCCCGGATTACCTGATATGGCATAAAGCCTGGAAAGTACCCTCTTCACGTTTCCATCAAGGATCGGCATTGTTTTATTAAACGCAATGGAGAGGATAGCGCCAGCCGTGTATTTTCCAATGCCGGGAAGATTGAGAAGGTCTTTTAGGTTATCAGGGATTTTACCATTGGAGTGTTTTTCAATCAGCCGGGAGGCTTGATGGAGGTTTCTTGCCCTGGAATAGTATCCCAGACCTTCCCAGACTTTTAGAACGGCTGAAAGGTTTGCCTTTGCGAGATGGTGAAACGTTGGAAAAGTTTTTAGGAATTTTTCGTAATAGGGAATGACTGTGGCTACCTGGGTCTGCTGGAGCATGATCTCCGAAACCAAGATGGCGTAAGGGTCTTTCGTTTTTC
>VGSD01000147.1 GCA_016875155.1 Deltaproteobacteria bacterium
AACGAGATGCCGAACCAAGTTCGGCATGACAACTTTTTTTTAATGCTAGAAATAAATTCTCAGATTTTTGGTGTAAGTATCCAATGAACCAAAGATGCCTTCTCATCGCAGATGATCTCACCGGTGGGGCGGATGCTGGAGCCCAATTTGCAAAAAGGGGACTCACCACACTTTTGATCTTTGGGAAGGACAATGCCAGGGTCGACTTCTCTAAATATTCCCAACCGGATGTTCTGGTAATCAATACCGACTCAAGGGGCTTAAGCCCTGAGAAAGCCTCTTCACTCATATCTAACCTCTTTAAGAACTACGATAAAGAACTTTTTTCTATCATCTACAAAAAGATCGACTCGACCCTCAGGGGAAACATCGGATATGAGATCGATGCCATCTTGAAGAAAATGAACGGATCTCTATGCCTCATGGCTCCATCGTATCCCGAGCAGAACAGGAGATTGGTCGGAGGAATCTTGATCGTCGGTGAGAAACCCCTTGCCCTCACCGAGGTTGCTCAAAACACAACTTCACCCATTCAGGAATCTCATGTCCACAAACTTCTCCAGCGGCAATCTCAAAACAATGTCGGGTGGATCGATCTCACTCACGTGGCTTCAGGTTCTGAGGGTTTACGAAAGGCTGTTGAGAAAGAACAAAAAAAAGGGACAAGGGTCATCATCTTTGATGCCGTGAGCCGACAGGATCTGGCAAATATTGCGGAGGTCGGTTTCTTTCTAAAGAAAAAACCCCTCTTCGTCGGTTCAGCCGGATTGGCGGAAGAAGTGGCGAAAAAAATAACTCCCCCGGAAGGTCCCATCCCCGATCCCTTGAAACAAAAGGGAAAGACATTTAAACATATCTTTATCATTGGGGGTAGCGCCTCAAGCGTAACCCATCAACAATTAAGACGAATAGAACGAGGAAAGGTCCCGGCTTACCAGCTCAATAAAACTACGTTGCTTAACGACGATGCCAGAACGCAGGCTGAAAGGAAAGAAATCTCTAAAAAGGTTTCAGATGCACTTTCCCAGGGGATGGCTATACTTAAAACAACTCCAGACATGCTCCAATCAGAAGATTCCAAAGATCTTCCCATCCATCTCAAAATCACAACGACCCTGGCCGAAATTACCATCTCAGCCTTAATACAATCCAAAGTGGATGTTCATGACTTAGCACTCATCTTAACCGGCGGAGACACAGCCCAGAGCATCATCAATACCTTTGACATTGACGGGATCAAGATTGAAGGCGAGCTCTTGGAAGGAATCATCAGGGGACACCTGATCGGAGGAAAGTGGGATGGCCTCACAGTCGTCACCAAGGCCGGAGCCTTTGGAAAGGAAGACGCCCTGGAACGCATTGTTGAGATGCTTCAACCCGGATCCACGTTGACCAAGGAGGGAAGATGACATGAAGGCCTTAATCAAAGACATACCTATGAGAGGAGTTATGTCATTGAGGAATAACGGGAAATCAAGGATATTCTATGGAGAAAATTGACCTTAAAGATGCGATAGATCTTCATTTTCACGCAGGCCCGGATGTCCGAGAGAGGAAACTGACTTATCTCGAAGCAGCCATTCAGGCAGGGGATGCGGGCATGAAGGCTATTCTGATTAAGTCTCATTCCACCATCACTGCAGATATTGCTTCTTTGATTCAACCTCTCGTCAAAGATCTTCTAGTCTTTGGTGGCGTTGCCCTCAATGCCCCGCTGGGAGGGCTTAATCCTGTTGCTGTGGAGACGGCATTAAAATTAGGAGCCAAGCAAGTCTGGATGCCTACCCTCTCTGCAGCCAATCAATATCAATATGAAGGGAAAAAGAGAGGGATAACCATCCTCACCAGGGAAAGAAAATTGAAAAACGTTGTGGCGGATATCCTCGAAATTCTCTCCGGACACGACGTGATTCTTTCGACAGGGCATCTTTCACAAGAGGAGATTGCCGTTTTAGTAAGAGCAGCCATTAAAAGAAAGATCAAGAAGATCCTCGTGACCCATCCTGACCATTTCTTCATCCAGATGCCTGTGAAGATGCAAAAGGATTTGGCCGCCAGGGGCGTTTTCTTTGACCGTTGTTTCCCAACCCCCAGAACCTCACCATTAACCATGGAAGGAATGGCTAAAAGGATTCGTGAGGTGGGAATTGTTTCAAGCATTCTCACCTCTGACTTTGGACAACCCGATAATCCATTCCCTGTGGAAGGGCTTAAAAGTTACATCCAGAACCTCATGCAACAAGGCTTCTCTGATCAGGAAATCGATCAGATGGTGAGGATCAATCCTGCAAAGCTCTTGAATCTGACATAGATTGAGGCTATTGAATAGGTAGGGAACTCTAATGCGTTTCTGTTAGTAGAAAGACTTTAAGGTCAAGCTATGGACAAACCACTCATTGGAATCAGTGTAGGGGATCCGGCAGGAATTGGGCCGGAGATTACGGCAAAAGCCCTTGCATTGCCTGAAATTTATGATCTTTGCAGGCCTCTGGCCATTGCTGAACCCGAAATGATGAGAGAAGCAATCCGCTTCTCAAGATTGAACCTTCAGATCCATCCTGTCGCCTCTCTGAAAGAGGGACTTTACACATTAGGAATAATCGATCTTCTCGACCTCAAAAATATCAATGGGAAATCGGTTCATCATAAAACGATCCTGGCTGACTATGGCCGCGCCTCCTTTGAATATGTGAAGAAAGTCATTGAATTGGCCATGGCAAAGGAGATTGATGCCACAGTGACCGGTCCTATTAGCAAAGAGGCCATCAACCTCGCAGGTTTTCATTATTCCGGACATACGGAGATCTATGCGGATCTCACCCGAACAAAGGATTATGCGATGATGCTCATGCACGAGCATTTTCGTGTCATCCATGTCTCCACGCATGTTTCTTTGAAAGAGGCATGCAATCGTGTAAAAAAGGACCGGGTTTACCGTGTCATCCGGCTGGGTGACGAGACAGTGAAGCGACTCGGAATTCAGCGTCCGAGGATTGCCGTGGCAGGATTGAACCCCCATGCTGGAGAGAGCGGACTATTCGGCCGTGAGGAGATTGAAGAGATTGAACCAGCCATAAAACTGGCCCAGAAAGAAGGGCTGGAGGTGGAAGGCCCTATTCCTCCTGATACGATCTTCTCAAAGATGCAGGGCGGACAATACGATCTTGTCGTCGTGATGTACCATGATCAAGGTCATATTCCTACAAAACTGATTGGCTTTCAATACGACGACAAAACAAAGACATGGGGTTCCATGTCAGGGGTGAATATTACCTGTGGGCTTCCCATCATCCGGGTATCGGTCGATCACGGAACAGCCTTTGGAAAGGCTGGAGAAGGCAGGGCAAACCCCGAAAGCATGATCCAAGCCATTAAGGTTGCGACACAACTAGCCCTGAGGAAATGAAGTTCGGAGTATCAAAAAAGAAATACTCCGAACTCTGAGCTCCTAACTCCGAACTTAATATCATTTCTGCAACTCCGGTAAAATTTTCTCGAAATAGTCCAGGACCTCCGGGTTGCTCAATGCATCACGGTTTAACACTGGCCTTCCGTGAATGATATTGGTGACCGCACTCTCCACCTTTTTCATATTCATCGTGTAAGGTGCGCTCGGCATCTCCATGATGATCGCTGGCACATGGCGTGGAGAAGCTTTTTCTCGAAGTGTCTTCTTGACAATATCTTTCAACCCGTCTGTCAGCTGGGCATTCGGCGCCAATTTGACAAAGAGGATAATTCGCTGCTCGCCTTCCCAATTCTGTCCAATGGCCAAGCTGTCAGCAATTCCTTCGATCCTCTCCACCACATTATAGATTTCGGCTGTCCCGATCCGGACTCCAGAGGGTTTCAGCACGGCGTCTGATCGTCCATAGAAGGTGATTCCACCCGTGTCGCTATGCATCACTACGTAATCTCCGTGTCGCCAGATACCAGGGTAGTAGTCAAAGTAGGCGGCTTTGTATTTTTCCCCATCCGGATCGTTCCAAAAATAGAGGGGCATGCATGGTGCCGGGGCTTCGCAAACCAGCTCTCCCTCTTTATCCCAAACAGGCTTTCCATTCTCATCGTAAGCCTTCACCTTCATGCCCAGACCCGGCCCCTGAAGTTCACCGGCATAGACGCGTTGGATCGGGCTGCCAATAGCAAAACAGCCATTGATGTCCGTTCCGCCGGATATGGAGTTAAAATGGAGATCCTTCTTTACCTCCCGATAGACCCATTCAAAACCCTCTGCGGAAAGAACTGAACCAGTCTGTGAAATCTCTCTCAGAGAGGAGAGATCGTAATTTTTCCCAGGCTGGATTCCTTCGCCCCGGAGGTAGTTGATATAACTTGCACTGAGGCCGAAGAAAGTGATCTTCTCTTCCTGAACCAGCTTCCACATGGCATAGGCATCAGGGTAGCTCGGGTTGCCGTCATACAGGACAACGGTAGCGCCCACGCCAAGGGTGGACATCAGCCAGTTCCACATCATCCAGCTGCAGGTCGTGATATAAAAGACTTTGTCGTCACGTCTGAGATCGCTATGGAGGATTAACTCTTTCAGTTGGTGGAGCAAAATCCCCCCTGCCCCTTGCACCATGCATTTGGGCTTACCGGTCGTTCCCGAGGAAAACATAATGAAGATCGGATGGTCGAAGGGCAACTGTTCAAATGGAAGGGCTGGTTCTTTTTCTGGAGACAGGAAATCCTCATAATGGACACCGTTGGGAATATTCCCGATATCTGGCTTATTTCCCGTATAAGAAACGATGATAACCTTCTTGAGCGAAGGAATGCCTTTGGCAACTTCAGCAACATTCCCAAGGGTGTTGAAGGGTTTTGCTTTGTAAAAATATCCATCTACCGAAAATAAGACTTTGGGCTCGATCTGACCGAGCCGATCCAGAGCCGCCTGCGGTCCGATGTCAGTAGCACAGGAAGACCAGACCGCCCCGACGCTAGTTGCTGCTAACATACCGATGGTTGTCTCCATCATATTCGGCATATAGCCTGCGACACGGTCTCCCGGTCGAATCCCTATTTCACGCAGGGATTTGGCCAGCCGTGCGACCGTGTAATAAAGTTCTCTATAAGTCATGGTCGCATATTTCTGAGTTTCTCCTTTGAAGATAAAAGCCAGCCGGTCATCTCGATACCGCAAAAGATTCTCTGCAAAATTAAGCCTTGCCCCTGGAAACCAAACCGTCCCCGGAAATTTCTTCAGGTCATCCACTACCCGGTCCCACTTTTTAGAGGCCTTGACTTCTGCAAAATCCCAAATCGCAGCCCAAAAATCTGGAATCGAATCAACAGACCACTGATATAAGTCATCAAATGTTCTAAATTGTTTTTTATGCTTTCGGTTTACAAATTCAATAAACCGTGTGATGTTGGCGTTTTTGATCTTATCTGGAGTGGGCACCCACAAAGGGGTCTTTGTACTTTTTATGGATGCCATAGTGATGGCTACAGGTTTAATTGAAACCTTCTTCGATGGTTTCCGTGATGGCTTTGCGGCTGGTTTTTTTATGAGTTTTTTTACTGGCTTTTTAGAAGGCTTTTTAGGGATTTTCTTCGCAATCGTCTTTAAGGGCTTCTTCAAGACCTTTTTCAAAGGTTTTTTAGCAATCTTTTTAGCAGGCTTCTTCTGTGTCTTCTTCGCTTTCCCTTTCGAACTTTTCTTCATTGTTGGCCCCCCTTTCTCAGATTCATACTATTTGGTCTAATTTAGGTCATTGAATATCACCCTTAAGGTTTCCCGTCAAGAGGTATTTGCTCAGAAAATATGAGCATCGTCTAATGGCAACGGTAACGAGGCCTGTTTCGTGATTCGGTAACGGTTAAGTTTAAAAGAATTAAACACGACAGACGTAACCTTTTTAAAACGATGCGGGCATCGTCACCGTTACCGCTAAACGAAACCGGGTAAAGCCTTTTCTTTTAAAAACCAATATGTTATTTAAAATTAATGAAGTTAAGACAAGATAGTCCTTCAGGTCCTTTAACAGGCTTAAAAATGCTTGATCTTTCAAGGCTTTTGCCGGGACCTTACTGCACCCTTCTACTCGCTGACCTTGGCATGGAAGTGCTCAAAGTCGAAGATCCTGAACAGGGAGATTATATGCGCATGATGGGTACAGTCCGGAAGAACGACGGTGCCTACTTTCTCGCCCTCAACCGGAATAAAAAAAGCATGATCCTCAACCTCAAGGTCGAAGAGGGAAAGAAGATTTTTTATAAATTAATCGAAACTTACGACATTGTTCTGGAAGGCTTCAGGCCCGGAGTGATAGATCGCCTTGGGATCGGATATCAGGAACTGAAAAAGAGAAACCCAGGAGTGATTCTCTGCTCCCTTTCCGGATACGGCCAGGATGGACCTTACAGGGATCGATCCGGCCATGATATTAATTATATCGGTCTCGGAGGCATCCTCGAATTAACCGGAACAAAAGAAACTGGCCCTCTCATTCCTGGCGCTCAAATTGCGGATATTGGCGCTGGGGCATTGATGGCTGTTTTAGCCATTTTATCCGCTGTCGTCCACCGACAAAAAATAGGGGAAGGACAACATCTTGACGTGGCTATGCACGACGGCGTTCTCTCTTGGCTCTCCATCCATGCAGGACAATATCTGGTGGATCAAAAACTCCCCCAGAGAGGAGAGATGCATCTGTCAGGCAGGTATGCCTGTTATCATGTCTATCCCACGAAGGACGAAAGACATATGTCTCTGGGAGCGTTAGAACCGAAATTCTGGAAGAATTTCTGTGAAGCCGTGGGAAAAAAGGACCTCATCCTGAAACAATTTATAGAGGGAGAGGAAAGAGTCCGGATCATTGAAGAAATCAAACACCTTTTTATGACCAAAAACCAGAAAGAATGGACAGATTTTTTCAAGGAGGTTGATGCTTGTTGTGAACCCGTCCTCACACTCGATGAGGTTTTTCAACATCCCCATGTCCTCCATCGGAAGATGCTCATCGAATATGAGCACCCTGTTGAGGGAAAGGTGCAGCAGGTTGGCAACCCCATCAA
>VGSD01000148.1 GCA_016875155.1 Deltaproteobacteria bacterium
TCTCTCTTGAGCAGTTTGGAAGCCTCTAAACTTTCACTCGTGGTGGATACGAAAAATCCTTCCTCCCCTAAGACCTCGGAGAGCATCTGGCACATCCCGAGATCATCATCCACAACCAAAATTCTATGATTTTTATGATTCATTTCTCACCTCTCCCTATAAGAGACTGTGTCGTAATTAGCCATTCGCCCTTCGACAAGCTCAGGTCGCCTCGACTCGCAACCGAGACGAACGGTTAATTGATTGATTTTTAAGATTTCGTAGTCCGTTCGTGGTGAGCCCTTCCTTCGACTTCGCTCAGGACGTTCGGAAAAAACCGTTCATCCTGAGGTTCTCGAAGGATGAACAGTGCACTCAGGACGGGGTTCTCGAACCATGAACGGAATTACGACACAGTCTCCTCCAAAGCAGGGAGATAGACTCTAAAGGTGGATCCTTCCCCTAACTTACTATTGACCTCAATCCACCCCTCATGGTCCTGGATGATCCCCTGGGTGACCATCAACCCCAATCCTGTTCCTGCATTCTTCGTGGTAAAAAAAGGATGAAAGATATTCTCCAGCACCTCACGCGCCATCCCCACCCCTGTATCCTTCACACAAACCTCCACATAAAGATGCTGACTGTCTTCAAGCCCCTGTTTTGAAAGTCGCTTTGAAGACGTGGAGAGGCGAAGCTCTCCTCCCGCAGGCATCGATTGGATGGCGTTGAGGATGAGATTTGAGAAGACCTGTTGAAGCTGTTCTGGATCGCCCATGACAGAGGGGAGATCGTTTTCCAATGCCTTAATCACCTCTACCTTATGCCTTTGAATTTCATGGTCAAGAAAATCGAGTGTTGTCTCCAACAAGGGAGTGATCACCAGAGTCGTATGCCCCGGTTTCTTTTTCCTGACGAAACCGAGGAGTTGTTGAATGATTTTTGTGATCCTTTCAGTTTGCTGTATGATGATATTTAAATTTTTCTCTGCTCCCTCCCGATCGTCGAGCTTTCTTTTAATGAACTCCGCCCGTCCACCAACGATATTCAAAGGCGTTCCGATCTCATGGGCCAGCCCTGAAACGAGTTGCCCAAGGGTTGCCAATCTTTCGGAGTGCCTGAGCCCCCTTTCCAGCACCAGTTTGTTTTCAACTTCCTGGATGATCTTCTTTTGAGCTTCGTTCAGATCCATTGCCATCTGGTTAAAGGCCTGAGCCAGTTCGGAGAGTTCATCCTTTCCTCTCAAATCGATCTGTGAATGGAGGTTCCCCCGGGCCAACTCTTTAATGCCGGCCATCAATTTGGATATGGGATGGCTAATCCATCTCTTTGTCGTAAAAAGGATCAATATCACGGTTCCCCCGATGAGGATGAAGAGAGTGATGAAAATGGACCATTTTGCTCTTGTAATGTCCTCTTCCATAAAAGAAGTATGCTGAAGAATAGAGACCCCGCCGATATTTCGTCCCTTTCTGTCCTTAAGCGGAAAAACGTAAGAAAATACAGGAGATCGATCGTAAACTCCAAATTCCTCTTGGTGAAGACCTTCTTGAATTGACTTTTTGATCATCTCTATGTAAGGTTCAATCCCCTCCTTGATCGAACGGGACCGAAAGATGAGGTTTTTTTCTTGATGGTAAACAATCACACCCAGGGTCCTCTCATAGTCTTCCACGGCATCAATTAAGTCCTGGACGTATTCCATCTCCCGCGGAAGCGATATCTTTTCGAGAGAAACCTTAAGTGTTCGGCCGGTGCTTCTCACTTCAACTTTCATCTTTGTGATGAGGATATCCCTGCGCGCCAGAATATGGAAATACCCGTACCCTGTGAGGACAAGAATGATGATGATGGAGAGATAGAGGGTAAGCTTCGTGCCAAGTTTCATTCAGGACCTTTTCATAGATTGAATCGAATGAGTCCAATGTATCAGTTACTCCTCTAAAAGTCAAAATTCCTTTGTAGACTTTTGATTTAAAATGTTGTAAAAATGATTGTAACTATTCATTTTTTATGCCAATTCAGGTCGCCGCCGGAGCATAAACCCCGTTAGAAAATCTTCGACTTTTCAACGGGACTGCTCACATGTGGTTTTCTAACGGGGTAAAAAGGAGGGAAAATGAGATATCCCCAATACAGGCCAAGAAGATTGCGAAAGGATGGGTTGCTTCGGGAGATGATACGTGAAACCCATTTAAGACCGGATGATTTCATCCTTCCCCTCTTCGTTCGTCCTGGCAAGGGAGTGAAGAAAACAATCTCTTCCATGCCCGGCCATTTTCAGTTATCCATCGACCTTATCCTTAAGGAAGTTAAAGAAGCAAAATCGTTAGGGATTCCAGGTGTCATTCTCTTTGGTATTCCCGAGAAGAAGGATGAGATGGGTTCTGAAGCTTATGCCAAAGATGGAATTATTCAGAAGGCGATCCGTCAGATTAAGGAAAAGATCGATGGAATCCTTGTGATCACCGATGTCTGTCTCTGTGAATATACCAGCCACGGTCATTGCGGGGTAGTTAAAAAAGGGAAGATCTTAAATGATGAAACACTCGAACTTCTCAGCGCTCAGTCCCTCTCCCACGCCGAAGCAGGCGCGGACATCGTTGCCCCTTCGGACATGATGGATGGAAGAGTGGGAGCCATCCGAAGGATCCTTGATGAAAATCAGTATGAAGACACTCCCATCCTCTCCTATGCGGCGAAATACGCCTCTGCTTTTTATGGGCCTTTCCGTGTCGCTGCAGAATCAAAGCCCCAGTTTGGCGACCGAAAATCCTATCAGATGGATCCGGCCAATGGGGACGAGGCCTTAAGAGAAGTCGAGCTTGATATCGAAGAAGGTGCGGATATGATCATGGTCAAACCCGCCCTTCCCTACCTCGATATCATCTGCAGGGTGAAACAGAGCTTCAACATCCCGGTGGCTGCTTACAATGTGAGCGGCGAATTTGCAATGGTTAAGGCTGCATCCAAATTGGGTTGGGTCGATGGAGACCTCGTGATGATGGAATCCCTGATTGCCATTAAAAGAGCGGGGGCCGATCTGATCCTCACTTATTTCGCCAAAGAAGCAGCCAGGAAACTAAAATAGTTCGGTGTGATGAGTTCGGAGTTCGGAGTTATTAACAGTCTCATAATTGAATTGACATAAGCATTGGAAAATCTCCCCTCGCCCCTCTTTTCCAAATCCCGATTTATCGGGACCTTTGGCAAAGGGAGGTTAGGTGGGATTTTACAAATTGATGTCTTTACTATTTTAAGACCGTTAATAAAAACTTAAATCTAAGATGACAGACCACCCCTGAAGGATGGTAAAATAAGATTTGGCAATATGAGTTATGAATAATGAATGATCCATTTAAAGCTAATAATCAAAAATTTAAAACTCCGAACTCTGAACTCCGAACTCCGAACGTTGAATTGAAAATGGTCGCCTGGGAATTGATTCGGAGCTGCAACCTCGCCTGTGTTCATTGCCGTGCCTCTTCCGAGCGAGGCCCTTATCCCGGAGAGCTGACGACAAAGGAATGCTTACGCGTGATGGACGAAATCGCCACCATCTCCAAACCTGTCATCATCCTCACCGGTGGAGAACCCCTGATGCGGGCCGACATCTTTGAGCTGGCTCAATACGGGACAAACAAGGGGTTCCGGATGGTGATGGCAACCAACGGCACCCTGATCACCGAAGAGAATGTAAAAGCGATGATAGACTCTGGAATCCAGAGGATCAGCGTCAGCCTGGACGGTCCTGATGCAGAAACGCATGATGCCTTCCGAAAAGTGAAGGGGGCTTTTGAAGGATCGCTCCGAGGCATTGAGATTGCAAAAAAACATGGCCTTCCCTTCCAGATCAATACCACCATCACCAAGAATAATCTCCATTTGATTGAAAAGATCCTCCTCCTTGCGGTTGACCTCGGCGCTGTAGCCCATCATCTCTTTCTGCTCGTCCCGACAGGGAGGGGAAAGGAACTTCAGGACCAGGAAATCTCAGCGCTCGACTATGAAAAGACACTCCACTGGTTTTACGAACAGAATGAACAGGTCAAGCTCCAACTTAAAGCGACCTGTGCTCCCCATTACTATCGGATCCTCCGACAAAGAGCTAAACAAGAGGGAAAGAAGATCACCTTTGAAACCCACGGTCTGGATGCCGTCACTCGCGGTTGTCTTGGAGGCATCTCTTTCTGTTTTATCTCCCATACGGGGCAGGTTCAACCCTGTGGCTATCTCGAACTGAACTGCGGAAATGTCAGGGAAAAATCATTCCCTGAAATCTGGAAGGAGTCTTCCATCTTCAAGGATCTTCGAAATTTCGATGGTTATGGTGGCAAATGTGGTCCCTGTGAATTTAGAAAGGTCTGCGGAGGTTGTCGTGCCCGTGCCTACGAAATCTCCGGGGACTACATGGGAGAGGAGCCCTACTGCATCTACGAGCCGGCTTCGATGGGGACACTTCCCAATGTTTGACATGAGATCATTCCCCAATGAAAAATTGGGAGGCGTCCCTAATTTGTGATCAAATATGAATTCATTCCTTAAATCCTTCTTTCGTTTCCAGGTCAGCCTGACACTCAAGTTTTTCATGGTCATGATCTGCCTGATCTTCATCACCTCTGCCACCTTTGGATGGTTCTTCATCGGAAGAGAAGCCTCCCAGCTTAAAGGTCAGTTAGAAACTCACGGAAGGGCGATTATCAGCCGGTATCTCTCGCACCAATCCCTCAGCCTTCTCCTTGAACACGGAGCGGGCCTCACTCAACGGCCTATTTTACAGGGAATGGCTGAAAGAATGGTGACAGAAGAAGAAGTCGTCTTCTCAACATTTATGGACAATCAGGGAGAATGGGTCGCCCATGCCGTCCGAAAAGGTTTCTCGAAGGATGCTCGAAATGCCTATCTTATCACGCATCCCATCCAATCCAGGGAAGGCCAGATCCTCGGGACGCTTCACCTTGGGCTCTCTTTTAACCAGGTGGAACAACAGATAGTAGACTTGAAAACGGATATCCTCATCGTCACATTGGGAATTGCCGGGATTGGATTTTTACTCACCCTCATCTTCACCCGTATTCTCCTGAAGCCGATCCAAACGCTGGCGGAGGCAACGGAGAAGGTCACAGAGGGTAACCTATCCCAGGTTGTCGAAATACGCTCCAGAGATGAGATCGGAGACCTCGCCAGAGCCTTCAACCAGATGACCCTCCAGTTGAAAGATTCAAGAGATGGCCTTGAGAAGAAAGTGGAGGAACGAACTCGTCAGTTGGAGGAAAACATTGCCGAGCTCAATAAGGCCAGGACAGTGACACTGAAAATGCTTGAAAACCTCCAGTCTGCCAAATTGGAACTGGAAAGAGTCAATCTTGAGTTAAAAGAGGCGGATGAGACCCGGATGAAATTCATTGGGATGGCCTCTCATGAATTGAAAACCCCGCTCACCGCCATTAAAGCCAATGTTGACTTCGTCCTCTCCGAAAAAGCGGGAAAGGTGCCGGAGGACTTAAAAGCCCAACTTCTCACCATCCAGAGAAACACCAACCGGATTCAGGCTACCATGGACCATATGCTCGACCTGACCCGGATCAAATCAGGTCAACTTCCCATCGATCAGGAACCGATCTTTCTTTCCGAAGTGGTGGGTGGATATATCCACGAGATAAAACCCGTGGATAAACATCTGACCATTCAGGTTGACATTCCTGAAGATCTTTGTGTGTACGCCGACCGAAACCGGCTCCACGATATCTTTATCAATCTCCTCTCCAATGCTTTTAAATTCACTCCAGGAGGGGGAACGGTCTCAATTGTCGCCCACCCGAAGGATGACCAAATCTTTCATGAAATTCGGGACACCGGGATGGGTATTCCGAAGGACAAACTTAAAAAGATCTTTGAGGATTTCTATCAGGTCGAAGGGGGAAAATATGGAGGCACCGGCCTGGGTCTTTTTATTGCCAAACGGGTGATTGAACAACATGGGGGAAGAATCTGGGTAGAATCTTGGCCCGGGAAAGGCTCTACATTTTATTTCACCCTTCCTGCCTTCAAGGAGAAAGAAAATGGCAGATCGGTCCACTCCGAAAAATAACAAAAGCAAGGTATTGATCGTTGACGATGTTCCGGATACACGGGAGATTATCCAGAAACTTCTGCGCTATGAAGGGTATGATGTCATCACCGCATCGACCGGGGAAGAAGGGTTGAGCAAGGCCGAGGAGGAGAAACCCGATATCATCCTGATGGATATCAACCTTCCCGGGATCGATGGAACCGAAGCCCTCAGAAGGATCAGAGCAATTAATCCCATTCAATGTGTGATCATGCTGACGGCCTATGCTACCGTGGAAAACGCCATTCAGGCTCTAAAGGAAGGGGCCTCCGATTTCATCAAGAAGCCTTTTGAAAATGAACATCTGGTACACGTCGTCAACCAGACGCTTGAAAAACATCTCACCCTGAAAGAGAAAGAGAAGCTGGAGGAGGAGGTGCGGAGGCTCTCCATCACCGATGATCTGACCGGTCTTTATAACCACCGCCATTTTTTCAAAACTCTGGCATCCGAAATGATCCGGAGAGAACGCCAGAAGACCTCTCTTTCACTTCTCATGTTTGACCTCGACAATTTCAAAAAATATAACGACCTCCACGGACATCTCGAGGGAGACCGGGTGTTGAAAATAATCGGTGAAGTCATCCGAAATTCCATCCGGAACAATGTCGATTCTGGATATCGTTACGGAGGGGATGAATTCGCGGCCCTCCTCATCGGTGCCACCCGAAACCAGGCCCTCCACATTGCCGAACGTATCCGTTCAACGATCCAGGAGGCCGGATTTGAGAAGATCACGGTGAGCATCGGTCTGGCTGAGTTCAAAGATCAGATGGATATCGAGTCGTTCGTCAAATCCGCGGACAATGCGATGTATACCGCCAAGCATTCTGGCGGCAACCGAGTTCATACGAGTAGTCCCTGACTTCTTAATTTTTCGCAATAAATTTGGATGCATCGAAAAATTCGAATATCGAAGCTCGAAACAAAT
>VGSD01000149.1 GCA_016875155.1 Deltaproteobacteria bacterium
ATATCGCAGGAGTAATCAATAAGGGATGATATAATATAATTTCGGATTGCCGAATGCGCCTGCCCCGACCTGGTCGGGGGATTGCGGAATCCAAAACCTTTTAAATCGGCATTCCGAAATCCGCAATCCGCAATTGATAAACCCCTTGCTCTAAACTCTGTTTTAGGGCTATAATCCACGAGGAGGTGAACCATGTCGTCGCGACTCGAAACCGAGAGGAAGTATGAAACCATCTTTATTCTGGACCCTGATCTCGAAGAAGGAATCGCACAATCCGCCATCGAGAAGATAAAAGGGATCATCACCCAGGGCAATGGAGAGATCCACAAGGCCGAAGACTGGGGAAAACGAAAACTCGCCTACGAAGTTAAAAAGAAGTCCAAGGGTCATTACATTCTAATCCACTTTTCCGGAACACCTGCCCTCCTCTCAGAACTAGAGAGAAATTTCCGAGTTATGGATGCTGTCATCAAGTTTCAATCCGTTCGCCTGGACGAGCGGGAGGCCTCTACCTCGGAAGGAGGGGCTCCGGATGACCAGCCGGAGGAGGAATCAGGAGAAAGCGCATGACCTCCGCGATTCCAAGTCATACCGACTTGAATCTGGTTGTTCTAGCGGGGAAAGTGGCAAATCAACCACAATTCCATTACCAACCCGATGGAACCCCTGTGCTCCAGTTTCCACTGGAGTTAAATGATTCGGGAGTGGCCTCCGGAAAAACACCCCTCGAGTCGAGTCGAGGGCATGCTCTGAAACGGACGGGGTCGCGTCCGAGCCTGATTAACATCGTGGCTCTTGGCCAATTGGCTCAATGCAGGTCCACCTTGCAGAGCGGTCAGCGTCTCATCGTGAAGGGACAACTGAATCAGAGACGCTGGCAGACCGTAGAAGGTAGAAGTCGCACTCGCACAGAGGTCATCGCATCGGAACTCCAATCGGTCGAGGAGAATAAAACCGACCTTAAGGATCGTCTATGAAATCAAATGGGCAGAGAGAAGAGAAGAGGATGAGGAAACCGGGTGAAAAACCGGCTCCGGATAGAAAAAGAAAACCTTTTATGAGACGAAAGGTCTGCCGGTTTTGTACCGATAAGAAACTCGATATCGATTACAAAAATCCGAGGGTCCTTCGATATTTTGTGACGGAGCGGGGTAAAATTATCCCCCGGAGGATTTCCGGAAACTGCGCCAAACACCAGCGGCAGATCACTGTAGCTGTGAAAAGGGCCCGCAATATTGCCATTTTGCCCTTTACAACTGCAGTGCATTAAACGGGAAGTGTTATGTCAAAAAATTAAGGTATCGTTATTCGGTCAAGGTTACGATGCCCGTTTCGTCAGGGGGTTACGTTAATCGTCATAAATTCTTACCCTTTGACGCTAAACGATACGGGCCTCCTAACCCTAACCTTTTCACAAAGATTTATAGGAGGTCATCATGCAAGTCATTCTCTTAGAAGATATCCCTTCCTTAGGAAAGGTGGGGGATTTGGTGAAGGTTTCGGATGGGTATGGACGAAACTACCTCATCCCACGTAAAAAGGCAGCCTTTGCCTCGGAAAAGAACCTCAAGGCCCTGCAACACGAGAAGGCTCAAGTTCAACAGCGTCTGGTAAAGATGAAAAAGGATGCGGCCAAGATAGCCCAGGAGATTGAAAACCTCTCCTGTACTTTTACGAAGAATGTTGGAGAGAGCGGAAAGATTTTCGGGTCCGTCACCTCCATGGACATTGAAGCCTTTTTAAAAGAGCATGGGATGGAGATAGATCGGAAAAAAATTCTTCTTGAAGAGCCCATCAAGAATTTGGGAATGCACACCGTAGCGATTAAACTCCAACCCGAAGTCACCGCTCATCTCAAGGTCTGGGTCGTTCAGGAGTAAGCTGAATATGGAAGAGTCAGAGGTCTCTTCCCACAAAATTCCTCCCCAGAATATCGAGGCGGAGCAGTCCGTCCTCGGAGGCATCCTTATTGAAAATGAATCCATCAATAAGGTGATGGAGATCCTCGTCCCTGACGACTTCTACCGGGATGCCCATCGCAAGATCTTCAGCGCGCTCATTGACCTCTCCGAACGGGATGAACCTGCCGATCTCATCACCATGACCAACGAGTTGCGTAAAAGAGACCATCTCGACACCATCGGAGGAGCCTCCTACTTGGCCTCTCTGATCGATTCGGTTCCCACCGCAGCCAACATTGAATACTATGCGAGGATCGTCAGAGAGAAGGCGGTTCTGCGGAAGTTAATTGAAACGTCCACCGATATCATCACGCAGAGTTATCAGGATCGGGGCGATGTCGATGGCTTCCTTGACGAAGCGGAGAAATCCATTTTCGAAATCTCAGAGAGAAGAGTGAGGCCTTCCTATTACTCCATCCGTACAATTGTCAAAGACAGCCTCGATACGATATCAAGGCTTTATGAGAAAAAGGAACTGATTACAGGAGTCCCGACCGGATTTAAAGATCTTGATAGGATGACGGCTGGACTTCAACCTTCTGATTTGATCATCGTCGCAGGAAGGCCCAGCATGGGTAAGACAGCGCTCTGCCTCAACATCGCCCAGTATGCCGCCATCGAGCGAAAGGTTCCGATCGCCATCTTCTCTCTCGAGATGTCGAAGGAGCAACTCGTCATACGGATGCTCTGTTCTCAATCGCAGGTCGAAGGGCACCGGCTCCGGACAGGTTTCCTCCAGGAGAGCGACTGGACCAGGCTGACCCTTGCCGCTGGAACCCTTTACGAGGCCCCTATCTTTATCGATGATACGGCTGCACTTTCCGCCCTCGAATTAAGAGCAAAAGCACGTCGCCTCAAAGCCGATCATCATGTGGGGCTCATCGTCATTGACTATCTCCAATTGATGAAGGGAAGAGCCAGGTCGGAAAGCCGCCAACAGGAAATATCTGAAATCTCCCGCTCCCTCAAGGCTCTGGCCAAGGAGCTCAATATCCCGGTCATTGCTGTCTCCCAACTCAGCCGAAAGACCGAGGAAAGAACGGGAAATAGGCCTCAGCTGTCAGACCTGCGGGAATCTGGGGCAATCGAACAGGATGCGGATGTCATTCTCTTTTTGTTCCGGGAGGAGGTCTATAATCGGCAGGAAGACAACCAGGGCAAAGCCGAAATCATCATCGGAAAGCAGAGAAATGGACCAATTGGTAAGGTTGACCTTGCCTTTCTGGATAAATTTACCACTTTCAAAGACCTTTACAAAGGTGAATCCGGAAATTTCTACGAATGATTCACAGTTCGGTGTTCGCCTGCCTGCACGAAGTCCCGCCCTGCGGGACGAAGGCAGGGAGTTCGTAGTTCGGAGTCTAAGATTGAATTTTGTTTTACTCCAAACTCCGAACTAATAGCTCCGAACTATTCTTATTAAGAGCCATGAACCTTCCAAATACCTTAACCCTCATCCGGGTTCTTCTGATCCCCGTCTTCGTCATCCTCATCATGAATCACTCCTTCTGGTGGGCATTGATCACCTTTGCCATTGCAGGAATTACAGATGGGCTCGATGGCCTTCTGGCGCGTCTCACTCGACAAAAAACCGAGTTAGGAGCATTTCTCGATCCCATTGCTGACAAACTTCTCCTCATCTCTGCCTATCTCACTCTTGCCATCATCGAGATCCTGCCGGGCTGGCTATCGGTCATCGTCATCACACGGGATATCATCATCCTATTAGGCATTCTGGTGATCATGCTGATCAGTCATCCCCCCCAAATTCGTCCAAGCTTTATCAGCAAGGTGACCACCACCTTTCAAATTCTCACCGTCCTTCTGGCCTTACTGACAGGATACGACCCTCTGTTTAAACCCTTGACCTCCGTTGCCATCTATGCGACAACCTGCCTGACCATCCTCTCCGGAATCCATTATATCTATCTGGGAACGCGAATTTTGAACCAGAAGAAATCGACCCCATTACATTAAAGGAGAAAAAGAGATGCCAGCCATCACAAAGGTGATTGGAAGAGAGATCCTCGATTCAAGAGGAAACCCAACAGTGGAAGCAGAGGTCTTGCTCGACAGCGGTTTTATGGGAAGAGCCGCTGTCCCTTCAGGCGCTTCGACAGGTAGCCATGAGGTTCTGGAGCTAAGGGATAAAGATCAAAAACGATACCTTGGGAAAGGGGTCCGTAAAGCAGTCAATCATATTGATCGTCTGATTGGATTGAAACTCCGCGGGATGGATGCTTGTGATCAGAAGCGGATTGACTCGACCCTGATCCGTCTGGATGGAACCCCCAATAAATCCCGATTGGGGGCCAATGCCATCCTGGGGGTCTCCCTCGCCTGTGCAAAAGCATCTGCCAACCATTCAGGAGTGCCTTTATACCGTCATCTCGGAGGCCCTTCGGCCAACCTTCTTCCCCTACCCTTGATGAATATTCTCAACGGGGGCGCCCATGCCGACAATAACCTCGATATTCAGGAATTTATGATCCTTCCTGTTGGCGCCAAGAGTTTTCGGGAAGCCTTGCGAATGGGAGTGGAGGTCTTTCACCATCTCAAATCCATCCTGAAGGGAAAAGGTTACAAAACCTCTGTAGGCGATGAGGGAGGCTTTGCTCCGGATCTCCAATCCAATGAAGAAGCCTTTACCCTGATTGTTGAGGCTATTCGAAAGGCTGGCTATCGCCCTGGAAAAGATGTCGGTCTCGGGATTGATGCCGCGGCCACCGAATTCTATCAGAACGGATTCTATTTTCTAAAGGCAGAAAAAAAACCCAGAAGGACTTCAGCAGAGATGATCGCCTATTATGAGAATCTGGTTAAAAAATTCCCGATTCTCAGCATTGAGGATGGTCTTTCAGAAGATGACTGGAAGGGATGGAAAGCGATGACCCTTCGCCTGGGTAAGAAAGTCCAACTGGTTGGAGATGACCTCTTTGTCACGCATCCGAAACGTCTCTCAAGGGGAATCAAGGAGGGGGTAGCCAATGCCATTCTGATCAAACCTAATCAGATCGGATCCTTGACCGAAACCCTTGAGGTGATCAAAATGGCGCAAAAAGCAGGTTATGGAACGATCATCTCACATCGTTCAGGAGAAACAGAGGATACAACCATCGCCGATCTTGCCGTGGCTACCTGTGCAGGTCAGATCAAGACCGGCGCCACATCGAGAACAGACCGGGTAGCTAAATATAATCAACTGATTCGAATTGAAGAAGGGCTGGGAAAGAGGGCTGTTTATAAGCCACCGCTTCGTTGGCGTCCTAAAAATAGTTCAGAGTAGGGGCAATTCATGAATTGCCCCTACGGCATTCCCAACTCCGAACTCCTTACTTATAATTTGGGAGTCTATCATGAATCTCTTCGATTTAACTGGAAAGGTGGCCATGGTCACGGGAAGCACTCGCGGGTTGGGTGAAACAGCTGCGAAAGCCTTAGCAAAGGCCGGGGCCGATATCGTTGTTTGTGGCAGAAATCCTGCTGATCTTAAACGGGTCTCATCTGAAATCCAGGCGATGGGGCGGAAATCAGCGGGGTTCGAACTCGATGTCCTATCCAAGGAGAAGGTCAAAAAGGGCGTTGAGCAGATTCTTCATCATTTTGGCAGGATCGATATCCTTGTCAATAACGCCGGGACCAACTATCGTGTTCCAGTCGTCGAGTATCCTGAAGACCAGTGGGATCTGATCATCAATACGAACCTGAAAGGATATTTTCTGGTGGCTCAAGCCGTCGTTCCCCAGATGCTTGAGCGAGGATATGGCAAGGTGATTAATATGAGCTCGATTTTTGGAAAGGTTGGCCTTGCCAATCAATTGGCTTATGCATCTTCCAAAGGTGGTGTCGAACAGATGACCAAGGTCATGGCTCTTGAATGGGCCAAGCAGGGTGTCCGGGTCAATGCAATTGGCCCAACCTATTTTGAGACCGACATGGTCAAACAGATCCGGAATGACCCGGTGAGGTTCAACTTCATCAATGAACGCACCCCCATGGGCCGCTGGGGCTATCTCCCTGAACTGGAAGGAACGGTTATCTTTTTAGCGGTCCCCGCATCGGACTTCATCACTGGCCAGACCATTTACGTGGACGGTGGATGGACCATCTGGTAAGGCCATATGGTGTAAGGTGTAGCGTCGGCATTTATTGCCGACGGAATGGGCTTTTGATTCGCCCCCAGTAAATGGGGGCGCTCCATAAATTGAAAACGAAGAAAAAGATTGGTATCAAATACTGCGGAGGGTGCAATCCTTCTTATGAGAGAGTGGAGATCGTTCAAAGGGCCCAATCTCAGCTCAATCCCCCGTTCCATTTTGTTCACCATGACCAACCGGATGTCGATGCGATGATTCTCGTGAGTGGATGTCAGAGGGCCTGTGCAGCACAGGATTTGAATCGAACGATGAATCATTATTTGGTCACAGGAGAAAATGATTTCGGACCCCTGATGGACTGGTTAAAGTCATTGGCCGCTAAAGGAGAGGGATGATGAATTCAAAGAATCAATCCAGGCGATGGCTTTCTTTATATCCCAAGGATTATTTGCCCGATTTAATCCCGGAGGCCACAAACGCCCTGGACCACCTCCAGAAGACGGTTCAGCGTCAAGGCCAAAGCCCTGCCCTCTATTACTTTGAGAAGGTCATCTCTTACAGGGAACTCGATGAGATGAGCGATGGTCTCGCTTCTGCCCTGATCGACCTCGGTGTAAAAAAAGGGGACCGCATCTCTCTCTACCTCCAGAATATCCCGCAATTCATCATCGGTCAGTTTGCCATCTGGAAATGCGGTGGGATCATCGTCCCACTCAATCCCATGTATAGAGAGAAGGAACTGACCTATTACTTTCGCGATGCCTCAGTAAAGGTCCTGATCTGTATGGAGTCGCTTTACGGAGAAATGGTCCGGAAAGTGGTCATTGAAACAGGCGTTGAGCATGTGATCACGACTTCGGAACTCGATTTTCTCGACTCTCAAGCTCCCTGCCCTTCCCTTCTCAAAGGAATAGAAAAAACCAAGAATCCGAATACACTGGACTTCATCAGC
>VGSD01000150.1 GCA_016875155.1 Deltaproteobacteria bacterium
GCTTCTCCACGAATGCTATCACGTGGCTGAGCTTCTTGAGCGGCGGTTTCCGCCACTTCACCTAAGAGTTCATCACTGATCTTCTTACCTCTCAGAAGATTCTCTGCCTTTATTGCTCTCATCGGGGTCGGAGCGGCCACTCCCAGAGCGATCCGAACCTCTTTGCAGAACACTTCATCTCCCTCAAGAGAATGGAGTACAGTGGAGATCGGTGAGGCCGTGCAGAGTAAATCAGAACAAGTCACAGTTGCTTTATCCAGTGAGAGTAGCACCGCGACGCCAAGAATAGGAAGATCGAGCGCTCCTCTTCTCTGAAGTTTCCAATAGGCAGAACCTGTATTGGGAAGAGGTTTCGGAATAAAGATATCAGTAAGAATCTCATTCTTCTCCAAAACCGTTTCTCCGGGGCCGGTGAAGAATTGTTCGATGGGAATCGTCCTTTCAGCCTTTGACCCCTTCAGCTTGAGATGTGCGCCCAGTGCAAGAAGAGGGGCGGCGGTATCTGCCGAGGGAGCGGCCGTCACGATATTCCCTCCGATCGTAGCCACATTCCGGATCTGTACAGAACCGAGGACATCGGCTGCATCGGTCAGGGCGGAAAATTTCTCCCGGATCAATCCCGATTTCTCGATCGTTCGGTGAGTGACCATCGGGCCAATCTTCAGTTCTCCGTTATGCTCAATTTGATCGAGATTGGGAATATATTGAAGGGAGATGAGGACGTCAGGTGACAATTCCTTCTGTTTGATCATGACGATGACATCGGTTCCACCTGCAATGAGCTTTGCCTTTCCTCCATATTGATTTAAGAGGGAAAGAGCTTCATCGAGGGCTTTGGGTTTGAAGTAGTCAACCTTTTTCATTTAAGCCTCCCGTTAAGGAACCCCTGCACTTCCTTAAAAGTGCAGGGCAAATTATTTCACCAAGCCAGGCAAGAAAAGTGCAATTTCTGGGAAGAGGATCATAATGGCCATCGTGACGCAATAGGCTGGAATAAACCAGAGGACGCCTTTAAAAACAGTTGAAAGGGGGATATCCGTGGCCATACCTGAAACCACGTAGGCACAGATTCCCACCGGAGGCGTAACGGCGCCCATGGTCGTGACCACTGTGAGAATGCAACCGAACCAGATCGGATCATATCCAAGCTTGACTGCCATGGGGAAGAAGATGGGGATAGAAATTAAGAGAAAACCGAGGGCATCCATCACCATTCCCGCAATTGCATAAATGAGCAGAATACAGACCATAATCATGAAGGGCGGAATCTGGAGGGTGGAAACAAAATCAACCGCAAGAAAAGGAAGGCGGCTGATCGTGAGGAAACGGCCGAAGATCACAGCCCCCCAGATGATCACAATCACCATACAGGTAACCCTGAGGGCATCCGTAATGGAGGAGGCCAATCCCTTCCAGGTTAATTTTCTCCGAATGGTTCCGGCGATTAAAAATGCAAAGAAAGCGCCGGCAGCCCCTGCCTCGGTAGGAGTATAGGCTCCGGTGTAAAGTCCACCCATGACAAGCCCAAAAAGGATGATCATTTCCGTCATCCCGGGCGTTGCCTTGATCTTGTCAATCAGTCTTACCTTTGGCCCTCCGGGGCCCCATTCGGGGTGTTTCACGCAGACGACGTAAATCGTTAGAGCGAACAGAACAGCCATGAGAATTCCCGGGATCGTTGAACCCCAGAAAAGCTTTCCGATGGACTGTCCGGTCTGGATGCCGTAAACGATCAGGACCACACTCGGTGGAATGACAACCCCGAGGGTCGAACCGCAGGCAATCGATCCGGCAGAAAGGGCTTTGTCGTAGTTATATTTTTTCATCTCCGGCAGGGCGACGGTGGTCATGGTGGCGGCAGTGGCGTTATTGGAGCCACAGATAGCAGAAAACCCTGCACAGGCCATGATCGTTGCCATGGCAATTCCACCCCGGGTCCGTCCCAACCATTTATAGGCAGTTTCATAAAGGCTCTTATTGACCCCTGAATAGAAACATATCGTTCCCATCAGGATGAACAGGGGAATGACGGTCAGCCCGTAAGAGGAAAAAATAGACCAGGTCTCTGTGCCAATCGTCGAGAGAGCGGAATGGATACCGGTAACATACCACAATCCCAGGAAGCCCATGAGAGCCATTGCAAACCCCACAGGCATCTGAAGAAAAATCATCACCCCGAGTAGGATAACTATTCCGATGAGACCGACCATCTATCTTTCTCCTTTTCGAGGTAGAAGGGATTTGAAGAAATCGATCAAGAGAACAAAAGCGAGAAGAAGGCAACAGAGAGCGACCGCATAAACGAAAGGATGATAAATAATCCTCAGGGTCTCCGATGTTTCTCCTCTTTTCCATATAGCGGTTGCATAAACCCAGCTCTGCCATGCGACCAGAACGAAAAGGGCCATGCAAACCAGGGAATTAAAGGCATTGATGAGCCGGTTGGCCCTGGCCGAGTAATGTCTGGCTAAAATATCGACGGAGATATGAGCTCGGTTTATCTGGGCATAACCCAGGGCCAGAGCGACCACAAGGGCGCCGAAAAACCCTACCAGTTCATAAGCTCCCTTAAAAGGCGACCCCAAAATCCGCATCAGCATATTGGCACAGGCGATGCCTGTCAAACCAACGAGGGCAATTCCTCCGAACCAGTTAAACCATTTATTGAGATTATTGCTGAATCTTTCCAAGCCGATAAGCATGCTTTTCTCCGTGATCTCAAAAGGGGGAAGTGATGAGGAGGGGAGGTAGAGTTTTTCCCCTCCTCTGAGAGAGCTGCTTTTACAGTGAATCAATCAGGGAATTGCTTGCTGTATTTTTCCTTCAGTTTCAACGCATCATCGAGAATTGCCTTTGCCGGCAATCCCTTTGCTTCTACATCCTTAAGGTGTTGGTCGATCATGGGTTTGAGCAATGCATCCCATCTCGAAATCTCTTTTGGCGGGAGGTTATGGACCTTGACATTTTGAGTTTGTTCTGACCACTTCATCGCTTCTTTGAGATGATTGTCCACATACCTCCCTGTCCAGATGGCCTGGTCCAGCCGGAGATCATCCATCTCCTTCTTCACATCCGCAGGCAGGGCATCCCATTTCTTCTGGTTCATTACCACAGCAAATGAGACGACAAAGAGATTGACATTGGCCGTCACATATTTACAATGTTCGGCATATTTGAAATCTTTCATCACCTCAAGAGATGAGACATTTCCTTTGATGACCCCTTTCTGAATGGCTTCTGGGACATCGGATTGAGGCATGCCCACCGCTGAAGCGCCGAGGAGCCCGAGAATCTTTGCGCCCGTTCCAGAGGCCCTCAGCGGGTATCCCTTTAAGTCCTCGAGACTGAGAATGGTTTTCATGGACATGATGTTCGCAGGCGGGCAGGTAAACATCGTGAGAACCTTAAATTTCTCGAGTTCTTTGGGTTTATATTTTTCGGTGAGCTCCCAGAGGGCGGCGCTCGCTACAGTGGCATTTGGCCATCCCAATGGAAGATCGACGAATTCAACGACAGGAAACATTCCGGGGAAATAGGAGGTTGCGGTATTGCCGATATCCGCAGTTCCGGCCGCAACTCCATCGAACATATTCTTCGGGTTGAGCAGGGTGCTTCCCGGATAGGTATCTACTTTAACCTTTCCGGCTGTTCTTTTTTCCACCTCTGTTTTCCACCTTTCCATCTGAACGCATGGGAAGGTCGGAGCAGGGGGAAAGTTTGCATAACTGAGTTTAATTTGGGCATGGGCAGGCGCTATGAGACTACTTCCAAGGATGAGCGCCCCCAAAAACCCTAAAGACAATAAAACAGCCCAGCTTAATAATGTTTTTCGTTTCATTTTAAACCCTCCTTATCTGGTTTTAAGATACCAATAATTTAGCGTATACTGTATGCAAAAAGACAGATTTGTCAAGATTTTTTTATCTTTTCCCACCTCCTTTCTGTAGCGTATAACTGATTACTGGTCACTGTTTACTGATGACTGAGCCTCATTCTTCCCTGTGATCAAAGACCCGTTTGCTCTTCCGTTCCGACCTCGGAAGCGAACCATAATTGACAATTTCTACTTTCCCGCTTACAAGAATCTGTTTTTTGATCTCCTCTTCGATGGTGCTGGCGAGAGATATATCTCCAGCAGGATCACCTCCCTCCCACCTTTCAACTTTAACGGTCATATAGTCTTTGCCGTCCTCTTTCCGGGTGAGATGAATTTGGTATTCGCTCCCCACACCTTTTGTGTTTGAGAGGATGTAATCGATCTGTCCGGGATAGATATTGACTGCCCGAATGATAAACATATCATCCGACCTTCCAAGAAGTCGGTCATGCATAGGAAGAACAGAGCCACAGGAACACCGTTTTGGAATCAGCCGGGTGAGGTCACGGGTGCGGTAACGGATCAGAGGGGCAGCTTCTTTCCTTAGGGTGGTGACTACCATTTCACCAGTTTCGCCTGGTTGAACCGGCTGAAGGGTTTCGGGATTGAGGAGTTCAAGAATATAATAATCAGCCCAGTAATGAATCCCTTCATGATAAATGCAATCAATGCCTGTTCCAGGGCCGTAGAGTTCAGTAAGACCGGTGATGTCGAAGACATGGTCCACACCAAGGAGTTCCTTCATCTTCGTCCTCATGGCATCGCTTGAACGTTCAGAGCCCATGATCACTTTTTTTAGAGCAATCTTCCCTTTAAGCCCTCTCTTCTCAACCTCCTCTCCCATGAGGAGTGCCATCGAGGCAGTGGCACAGAGAACGGTTGATTGGAAATCCTCCAGAAACTGACACTGCATATCGATATTTCCTGGGCCAATGGGGACTGCCATAGCGCCTAACCGTTCAACTCCCAACTGAAATCCCACACCAGCTGTCCAGACTCCATAACCTACGGCAACCTGGACCCGATCTTTTGTTGTCAGACCTGCCATTTCATAACAGCGGGCAAACATATTTCCCCAATCGTTAATATCTTTTTGCGTATAGCAGAGGACTTTACGTTTGCCTGTGGTTCCAGAGGAGGCGTGCATGCGAACAATCTTTTCAAAAGAAATGGAACGAAGTGGAAAGGGGTATCCTTCTTGCAGGTCTTTGGCTGTCGTAAAAGGAAGTTTTGAAATATCTTTTAAGGTTTTAATATGACTGGGTTTAACTCCTGCCTCGTCAAGTCGTTTCTGGTAAAATTCGGAATTCTTATAAACATGGTTGATAGTCTTCTGAAGTCCTTCCAATTGGATACGTTTGAGCTCCCTCTCGGTCCGAATCTTTGGCATAAAGGTCCTTCCCATCTTTCCCTCCTCGAATAACCGGAACCAATCGTATTAAAAAAAGAGTCATCCGTCAAGTGAAAAAAGTCACACAATTTCAAGCTTACAAAAAGGATCTCCCTTTGCAAGGCAGAAATTTTCTCTTATTTCGCTTTCTTTCTTAAAGATGACGGATACCATTCCACTTAGGACTCCTCGGATGAAATGACAGACCGGTTTTGCAGAGGCTCCATAGGCTTCTGCAAAAGGGGAATGATGAACCTTTACAGCGAGAGACTGGTTGTCAGAATCAAATCTTTCTAGTTCAAACCTTCCCCAGCCAATCTGCGGGCCCATATCGATCATGAATCGAAGGATTTCTTCATCAGCAAGATGGAAAACTTCCCGATACTTTTTTGATGAGAGGCTACCTCCCTGAAAACCGCTCAGGAAGAGTATGCGGTTCGCCTTTTCACCTAGTTCTTTTTCCATCTCTTTTTGGAGGGTTATTAAAACCTCAGGCCGGATGAGGAGATAACGCACCTCATTATAAAACAGTCCTCCCTTATCAGGAGCGAATAAAAGGTCTTTAAGAATTTTATTCTCCATTTTTTATTCTTCTCCTTTTCAAACTGAGTGACCCCTGTTGGGTAATTGAAATGAGGGCAACGGAACCCACCACCATGGATGCGGCTATGAAGATACGAAGCGTAAGAGGTTCATCAGCGAGAAAATAGCCCAACAAGACAGCAACGATCGGATTGACATAAGCATAGGTCGAGACAAGTGGGGTCGGGGCAGAGCGAAGCAACCAGGTATAGGCGCTAAATCCAATCCATGAACCGAACACCACCAGATAAAGCCATCCGAACCAGGATGACCTGGAGATATTATGTAAACTGAGGCGTTCCAATTCTCCTGTCAAGACTCCCAGAATGAGCAAGCCCAATCCTCCGGCCAACATCTCCATCCCCGTTCCAAGCAGAGGGGATTTCGGAAGTTTTGCCTTACGGCTATAGAGCGATCCAATCGACCATAAGAGGGAAGCAATGACTAAGACTCCTGCTCCTGCAGGGTCAATCGTTTCTTTAGCGCTTACTGATTGAAGAGGGTCAATGAGAATGAGGATGCCGATAAAACCTAGCCCCACCCCCCAAATTACCCACCCATGAGGTCTTCGGCCACTGGGATGGAGAATATCAATGAGGATCATCCAGAGTGGGGCTGTTGCTACTAGCAGAGCTGCAATTCCTGAAGGTACCCACTGCTCAGCCCAGACAACACCTCCATTTCCGCCTAACAATAAAAGTAATCCGACCACCGCGGCAGACTGCCACTCTTTACGGGAAGGTTTCGGATTTCCCGAAACCCTTCCAACCAAGTAAAGCACGGAGCCTGCGATAAGAAAACGGGCGCCAGCCATCAAAAAAGGCGGCATCGTTTGAACAGCGATACGAATGGCAAGATAGGTGGAGCCCCAGACCACATAAATAGTGATCATTGCAGACCAGATAAATAAGGAGGAGGGTGAGGCGGATTTGTCGGATTCTGGGTTCATTACCATCGTTGAAGTGATTCCAATAGAAACTTATGCAGTGCTTAATTGACGCCGAGAAAATGCTTGACAACCCATACCCGATGACATAAGATGGGGCACCATTCCAAAACAATATACCGGATTGATTATAGAATGCAAGATAGAAAGGAGGTGCTTGAGAGCCTTTACTGGACCAGTATCGAGGAATTTATCACTGCTATTATAAAAAA
>VGSD01000151.1 GCA_016875155.1 Deltaproteobacteria bacterium
TCCAACGAAGGATTTCCTTATATGACCTGCAAGCAAATCTCCATTGGATATGCTCCTGTGCTTGCCCTGAGGATCACCTATGTGGGTGAACTGGGATGGGAACTCCATATGCCCATGGAGCATGCCTTGTATGTCTATGATCAACTCTGGGAAGCAGGGCAACCCTTTGGCTTGGCCAATGTAGGCTATCGAGCCATTGACTCTTTGAGGCTGGAGAAGGGCTATCGTTACTGGAGTGGCGATATCTCTCCGGAGTACACCCCCTTTGAGGCAGGGCTTGGTTTCTGCGTAAAAATGGACAAAGGAGATTTCATTGGCCGTGAATCTCTTCTTGCCCAGAAGGAGAAAGGAATCTCGAGAAAGCTCTGCTGTTTAACGATTGATTCTGGTCCATTGATGCCTGTGGGCAAAGAAGCCATTCTCGATGGCGATAAGGTGGTGGGCATTGTGACGAGCGGAGGATATGGGCACACGATCCAGAAACCCATTGCCTATGGTTATCTGCCCCTCCCCTATTCAGAGCCTAAGACCCGATTACAGATCGAAGTGGCTGCCAAAAGGTATCAGGCCGTTGTTGAAAAAGAACCCATTTATGATCCTCAGAATTTAAAGGTCAATTGAGCTACCACCAGCTATAAGCTGGTGGATTCACTACTGACTAAAGCCAGCTGAAGAAAAAACAAATTGGTACAGAAATTCTCACGAGGGAAAATCTAAAATACTTGTACACCGTGTGCATACTTGTGCATACTAAAGTCTTCACCTTAAGGTGAGGGTTTTTCTCCCCGAGTGAGACAATAATAGAGGAAAAAGTAGAGATGTTGATCATCGGCGAATCGATTAATGGAACGATCCCAAAGGTGGGGGAAGCCATCCTGAATAAGGATGAACGATTCCTGAAGGAATTGGCTCGAACCCAATATGAACGCGGTGCCATGATGCTTGATGTCAATGCCGGGATCGCCGGAGGAGACGAGGTAAAAGATCTACCTTGGCTTGTGGAGGTCATCCAAAAAGAGGTCCCTATCCCTCTGATGCTCGATAGCGCCAATCCTGATGCCTTAAAATCTGCCATGGGAGTGTATCGAAATGCCGAACCTCCCATCCTCAATTCCATCTCCGGTGAGGAAGAGAAGTGGAACAAACTTTACCCATTGGTTGTCGAGAAGAAATGTGGGGTGGTTGTCCTTTTAATGGATGATCAGGGAATTCCCAAAACAGTGGATGAGAGAATCGCCATTGCGAAAAGGCTCTTTGAAAGATTAAGCGGAGGTGGAATTCCCCCTGAGAATATCTATTTCGATCCACTCGTCCTCTCCGTGGCGGTGGAACCGGAAACGGCTCTTGTGACACTGGAGACGATCCGGGCCATCCGGTCTTATTTTCCAAACTCTCATCTCATCTGCGGGGTGAGCAATGTGAGCATGGGGCTCCCCGGAAGGAGATTGATCAACCGAATCTTTCTGATTATGGCTATGGCTGCTGGCCTGGATACGCTTTTCATTGACGTTCGAGACCAAGCCCTTATGTCCTCTATTTCTGCTGGCAAAATCCTTCTCAATCAAGACCCCTACTGCCTCGAATATATCAGCGCCTATCGAGAGAAAAAGATTTTGCTTTGACATCTCCCCTCAATTTCCTATAAACTATCCGAAAACTGAAAAGGATGACCAGTGGTGAAGAAGTTTAAAGTTGTTTTTCTGCCTTCTCATAAAGAGGTGGAGATTTCCGAAGGGGAGACGATTCTTGACGCTGCAAGAGATTCAGGAGTCGAGATCGAATCCATCTGCGGGGGTGTTAAGAACTGTGGAAAGTGTAAGGTCAAACTGCTGGAGGGCAAACTTTCCCCGCTTATCGATGAGGAATTAGAATCGATCTCAGATGAAGAAAAAACAGAGGGATATCGGCTTGCCTGTGCGGCTCAGGTGATTGGCAATGCCCAAATTTACGTTCCTGAGATAGGTCAGATTGAGAAACAGGGATTAAAAAGGACGGTAGCCGGAAAAAAGATCGGATTGAACCCGGCTATTCTTCCTTATGTTGTAGAGTTACCTCTCCCTTCCTTGAATGATCCCACTGGAGATTTCGACCGGCTTCGAAACAATCTTTCGGAGAGATACGCTCTCCACAGTCTGAATATTGATTACCCTGCCCTCCTGAAACTGCCTTGTGCCTTGAGAGAAGGAAGTTTTAAATGCACGGCAGCGATCTGGATGGAGAAGGAGATTCTTGATATTAAGCCCGGCCGATCAGATCACCTCTATGGGCTGGCCATTGATATAGGGACAACATCCGTTGTAGGTTATTTGTGCAATCTTCAGAATGGGGAACTCCTGGCCACTCAATCCATGATGAACCCTCAGGTCGTCTATGGTGAGGATGTGATGTCCCGAATCACCTATTCCATGGCTCATCCAGATGGCCTGGAAAAGCTCCATCGCTCAATCATCAATGGGCTCAACCAACTCATCAAAACGATCGTTGAGGGATGCTCTCTTTCTCCCGAGGATATCTTGGATGTGACTGTTGTCGGCAATACAGCCATGCACCACCTCTTTCTAAAAATTGATCCTCAGTATTTAGGCGTTTCCCCCTTTACGCCAGCCGTTCATCAATCGATCACGATAAAGGCACGGGATCTCGGTTTGAAGGTCCATCCTTCGGCCAATGTTTACCTCTTACCCATTGAAGCCGGTTTTGTGGGGGCGGACAATGTGGGCGTTCTGATTGCTGAGGAACCTGATCAGAGGGATGAGATGTCCCTCATCATTGATGTCGGAACCAATGGCGAACTGGTGCTCGGCAACAGGAATCGTCTCCTCTCCTCTTCCTGTGCCACAGGTCCTGCCTTTGAAGGAGCCCATATCAAATTCGGAATGAGGGCCACAACCGGAGCTATCGAAAGGGTGAGAGTAGATCCACAGACCTTAGAGGTGGACTTCAAGGTCATTGGAGAGACCCAGTGGAAATCGGAATCTAAATCTGTAAGAGCAAGGGGAATATGTGGCTCAGGCATCATCGATGCAGTGGCTGAATTATACCTGAATGGGGTGATTGAAAAGAGCGGACAACTTAAAAAGGAGCAAGCAGCCTCCCGTTTGAGGACATCTGGAGAGGGGCTTGAGTTTGTCATCGCATGGAAAGAGGAGACCTCGATCGGGAGAGACATCACGATCACTCAACAGGATATCAGAAATATTCAACTGGGAAAGGCTGCACTTTACGCTGGAGCCAGATTGATGATGAAACGATGTGGAGTCAAAAAGATCGATCGCGTTATCCTCGCAGGCTCCTTTGGAAGCCATATCGATACGCAGAAGGCAATGAGAATAGGAATGTTTCCGGAGTGCGATCTGAACAATGTGCTCGCCGTTGGTAATGCGGCTGGAGAGGGCGCGATGATCACCCTTTTGAACAGGGAGAAGAGACGCAAGGCAGAGGAAATTGCAAGAAAGGTGGAATATCTGGAACTCACTCTGGAAGATGATTTCCAGAAAGAATTCATAGAGGCCATCGCCTTTCCTAACCTCATTGGAGCTCCCTGATACAGAGAGATGGAATTTTTGTAAAATGTCATCCTGAACTTGGTTCAGGATCTATTCAACTAATTACGAGACCCTGAAATAAATTCAGGGTGACAAAATAATAATTGCGATACAGCCCCATCAGGGAGGGGTGAGGGGGCAAAATGTTAGAAATAATTTATAGATTTAACGCTTATTTAATTAGAAAATAGGTAACGTCTAATGGTCATGGTGACGATGCCCGTATCGTCATTCGGTAACGTCTTCCGTCTAAAGAATTTGACGTAACCCTTAGACGCTAAACGAAACGGGCTTCGTAGCCGTAGCCCTAACCGATGCGCCGCAGCATTTTCATGATTCGAGGTGCCCTCCGGGAATGGGCCATTAATTTAAAAAGGATAAACAGATGGAAACCACAAACCTGAAAGAATCGCGAGAAAAGATCCAATTTTACGAGGCCATCCTCGATAATATCCATAATGGGGTAATGATCACCGATCCTGAGGGGAAAATCATCTTTTTCAGTAAAACTTACGGAAATTTCCTTGGAGTCGATCCAGACCGGATGGTGGGGAAACACTGTACTGAAGTGCTCGAGAATACTCGAATGCATATTGTCGCAAAAACCGGTATTCCAGAGATCAATCAAACCCACCGGATTAAAGATCAAGATATGGTGGTTCAACGAATTCCGATCGAAATAAATGGAGAAATCATTGCCGTTTACGGTCAGGTCATGTTTAAAGATGTGAGAGATGTACATGCCCTTTCAAAGAAACTCAATGTATTGGAATCGAAGGTTGAGTTTTACGAAAAAGAGCTGGAAAGCCTCCGCTCCTCTAAATATACCATCAACAATATTGTGGGCAAGAGTGAGCGGATTAGCGAGCTAAAAAAACTGGCCCTCAAAGCCGCTCAGACCCATTCCCCTGTTTTGCTTATCGGAGAAAGCGGAACAGGAAAAGAACTCTTTGCCCATGCCATCCATCATGCGAGTGAACGAAGGCTTCATCCATTTATTCGACTCAACTGTGCAGCCATTCCAAAAGACCTTTTGGAGGCTGAGCTCTTCGGCTACGAGCCCGGGGCCTTCACGGGTGCTGGGACGAAAGGAAAACCAGGTAAATTTGAATTGGCCCACCATGGCACGATCTTTCTCGATGAGATCAGCGATCTGCCATTAGAGATGCAACCGAAACTCCTTCGTGTCCTCGAGGAGAAAGAGACTGAGCGTTTAGGTGGGACACGTATTACCAAGAGCAATTTCCGCTTAATTGCCGCTACTCACGAAAACCTTGAAAAAAGTGTTGAACAGGGCAAATTTAGGAAAGACTTATACTACCGCCTTAATGTCATCCCCATCTATATCCCTCCCCTCAGAGAACGCAAAGAGGATATTCCACAAATTGTCAGCAACCTGATTGAAATCCTGAACAAAGATCTTGGAACCGGTGTCCCCAAAATCTCTTCAGAGGTGTTGACGATTTTCGAATATTATGATTGGCCCGGGAATATACGGGAGCTTGCAAACATCCTGGAGCGAACAATCTATGCTGTTGAGGGAGATACGATTGAGGTTTCTCACCTCCCCTTCTTTTTTCAGAGGATGAGACAAGGAGCCGTTAAGAGCCAACCGTCTCACCTTAAACAACTTCGTGAAGACATGGAAAAAGAGGCTCTGCTACACGCCATTCGTTTATCAAATGACAATAAAAATAAGGCCGCAAGGCTCCTCGGAATTCATAGAACTGCCCTCTACAAAAAGATGAAGAAACTGAATATCTCAGAACATATTATGAGATAGTAGATATTTATCTACATATAGACTTTATTCTACATATAAATTAACTTCCTGTAATTTAATTGGATTTTATTTAATTTTACATATTGTGTAGAATTTTTTCTACACTATCAACGACATGCCTTTTTAATGGTAAAATTAAAATTCTTTTAAATTTCAAACGGTTGTTCTAATAGATTGGGTAAAATTCGGGCTGGCTCGATTTTTGCTCATAAGTTTTTATATTTATCCTACCAACTTATACTCAAAATATTCTTAAGGAAGGGAAATATGACGAAACTAATTACCGGAGGCCTGGGTTTCATAGGTGTTTATCTTGCTCATGCCTTGCTGAAAAAAGGGGAAGAGGTTGTCCTCTTTGATGTGGTCACTAAATCTCCGCTTATCCAAGATATTAAGGATAAAGTAAAAATCGTTCAGGGTGACCTTGCCTCTTGGGCAGAAGTCATGGAGGTGGTCGGGCGAAATAAGATTGATGGGATCTATCATACTGGCGCCCTTCTCTCTGCCTCTGCTGAGGAAAAACCGATAACTGCCTACAATGTAAACGCAGGAGGGACATTTAACATTCTCGAGGCTGCAAGATTATTTAATGTGAAACGAGTCATATTTACGAGTACTATTGCCAGTTATGGCCTGGGCCTCCATACAGTGGATGAAGATACCATCCAGATGCCTATTTCCATGTATGGGGTGACCAAAGTCTTCTCTGAAAGACTCGGAGAATACTACAACAGAAAATTTGGGGTCGACTTCCGAGCCGTTCGGCTTCCTTCCATCATCGGACCCGGGAGAGGAGCTGGAGGGGCCTCAGCCTATAGCACTTTGATGATCTCAGAACCCGCATTAAAAAGACCGTATGCAGTAACCGTTGAGGAAGACGTCATCATGCCGCTCCTTTATATCAAGGACTGTGTCGATTGTCTCATCGGTTTATATGAAGCGGACAATGCAAAATTAAAGAGAAGGGTTTATGCCATTGCGGGCTTTTCACCCACAGCCAAAGAAATCTACGATGAAGTAAAAAAGAACCTTCCTTCTGCGGACATCAAATTCAAACCGGACAAGGAATTGACTGAAATTGTCAGGAGTTGGCCAAAATATCTAAAAGAAACAAGAGCTTCTGAGGAGTGGAGTTGGAAGACAAAATATTTTCTCAAAGAAACCGTGAAGGACTTTATTGAAGAGGTTCAAAAACATCCTCAGATATATAGTTAATTTTGCTTGACATCTTTTTCATTTCATTATATTGAAACCTTGCATGAGAGGGAGTAAAAATTTTCTGTTTAAAACCCATTTATATTGAAAGGAGGAAAAGTATGAAAAGATTTGCAATCTTAACAGCCATTGTTTTTGTCATCAGCTTATTTGCTACTACGATGGTGATGGCACAGGCGAAACCCGCCCCGGCCAAAGAACCGGCCAAAGCCCCTGCTCCGGCAAAACCGGTAGCTAAACCCGCCGCGCCAAAAGAACCCATCAAGCTAGGGGCTATCTATTGTTTTGCAGGTCCCTGCTATATGTACTCCGAGTCTGCAATCATTGGCATAAAGATCGCGGCCGATGAAATCAATGCCAAGGGCGGAATCATGGGCAGGAAACTTGATGTCATTGTCAGGGATACTGAGATGAAGGTTGATGTAGGAGCAAGAGAGGTAAAAGATCTGA
>VGSD01000152.1 GCA_016875155.1 Deltaproteobacteria bacterium
ATCATCCTGAAGGGAGCGAGAAGTCCACTGCTCAGCCTCCAAAAAGGAGTTCGTGTCGTCCCGATTGACCTCCGGATGGGAGAAGGGATCCGGACTCTTATCATCAGCGGAGCCAATGCAGGCGGAAAAACAGTGGCCATGAAGACCCTGGGGCTTTTGACGCTGATGGTCCAGTCCGGCCTTCCCATTCCAGTCGCAGAGGGAAGTGAGGCGGCGATCTTTGATGATATCTTCTCCGTAATCGGCGATGAGCAGAGCATTGAGGAGAACCTGTCCACTTTTTCGGCTCACCTCATTCATGTGAACGAGATTCTGGAGAAGGCAGGTCATGGTTCTCTTGTCCTTCTCGATGAACTGGGTGTGGGGACGAATGTCTCGGAAGGGTCTGCCCTTGCCATGGGATTTCTCGACCTGTTCAGGGAGAAGGGGGCATGGACTGTGGTCACCACCCACTTCGATAGCCTGAAGGCCTATGGATATCTCCATCCGAATGTGGAGAATGTATCGGTCAGGTTTGATGAGAAGACTCTAGAGCCACTCTATCTTCTTTCCTATGGGTCCTCGGGAATGAGTAATGCCCTGGCGGTGGCAGAAAAATTGGGCATCTCCCACAGGGTTCTTGAGAAAGCCCGGCACCATCGCGATGGAGGTGGGCAGGAGATGGCACGAGCCCTGGCGGGACTGGAGAAGTTGAAGGCGGATGTGGAGAGAGAGAGACTGGAGTGGATCCAAAAGAGGGAGGAGGTAGATCAAGAGCATCAGAGGTTGAAGGAGATCCTTGACCGGATCAAGAGAGGAAGGGAAGAGATCTTTTCTCGTGCCGAAGAGAAGGCAAGAAAAGCGGTTCAGAAGGTGGAAGATGAGTTGAAAACATGGCTGAAACAGCAAAGAGAGAAACCTCCCTCTCAGGTCCGAAAGAAAGAGATTCAGGAGATCAGGGAAACCTCTTTTCCTTCAATCCGGAGGAGAAGATCTTATGCAGCGCCAGGTGGCTTAAAGATTGACGATCGTGTTAGAATAGAAAGCCTCAAAAAGGACGGAATTCTTCTAAAGATAGAGGAGTCACTGGGCCGTGCTGAAGTGATGACAGATAAGGCAAAAGTGATTGTTCCCCTCAATGATATCATCAGACCAATGGATAAAGAAGGAGATGAAGAGGTAGAAAGAACCGTCTCATCCATACCTCGGGGGGATGCCGAGGAAATTCAAACAGAATTAAATGTGATCGGCCTGACCGTGGAGGAGGCGCTTCCGATCGTCGATAAATTCATTGATCAAGCACTTCTGCATGGTCTGGAGAAGGTTCGGATCATCCATGGCATTGGGTCCGGGAGATTGAGAACTGGAATCGGCCGCTATTTGAGCACGCACCAGGGGGTGAAACAGGTTGCTCCGGAGGAAGTTCAGAGAGGCGGTGGAGGAGTGACTGTAGTCGAGTTGAGATGACTGGCCCGTTGCAGGGGCGGACACTGGTAACTCCTGCATAGTGAGGGATGTACGGTAGTGATTAATAAATCCCTTTGCAACCTGTTCGTGGTGAGCCCTTCCTTCGACTTCGCTCAGGACATTCGGAAAAAACCGTTTGCCCTGAGGTTCTCGAAGGGTGAACGGTTTGCTCAGGACAGGCCTCTCGAATGATGAACGGAATCCCTCGATATGATTCGCCCTTCGACAAGCTCAGGTCGCTTCGACTCGCAACCGAGGTGAACGGATTGTCTAAAGAGATGTTAGATTCACTATACTGCCCGTGCCCATTTAACTAAAAATTTATTCAATAGTAGGGGTAAAAACTCTTTGGCAGACGGATATTATCCAGAAGACAAGATTTCAGAAATCCGAAACCGGGCCAATATCCTGGAAGTCGTCTCGGACTATGTCAGTCTGAAGAAGACTGGAAGGAATCATAAGGGATTATGCCCGTTTCATTCGGAGAAAACTCCCTCGTTTATGGTGAATGAGGAGAAGCAGATTTTCCATTGTTTCGGGTGCGGAGAGGGAGGGGATGTCTTTACTTTTTTAATGAAAGCAGGCCATTTCACATTCCCGGAGGCTGCTGAAGAGCTGGGGAAGCGGTATGGAATCAAACTGGTGCGTCGAGAGCCTTCCCCGGTTCAGAAGAAGGAGATGGCCAAGAAAGAGATCCTCTTCCAGATCAATCAGCTCGCGTCGGACTATTTCCACGAACTCTTGACCCAGAAGAGAGAAGGCGAGGTGGGAAGGCGCTATCTCTCTCAGAGGAGCGTGAAGGAGGAGATCATCAGGGAACACCGAATGGGTTACGCAACCGAACGCTGGGATGGACTGGTTGAACACCTGAGACAGAAGAAGGTTTCCTTGGAGCTGGCATGGGAACTGGGATTGATCCTTCCGAAGAAGAGAGAGGGTTGGTATGATGCTTTTCGAAAGAGGATCATTTTCCCCATCTTCGATCTTCATCAGCGGGTCATCGGGTTCGGAGGGAGACTGATCGGAGAGGGACAGCCCAAATATGTCAACTCTTCAGAGTCGAGCGTTTATCATAAGGGAGAGATCCTTTATGGTCTTCAGACGGCGAAGCAATACATCCCTGAGAAAGACTGCGTCATCATTGTCGAAGGTTATTTCGATCTTCTCACCCTCCATCAGTACGGATTGAAACATAGCGTTGCCACGCTCGGTACCGCCATGACCAGCCAGCATATCCGAGCCCTGAAGCGATATACGAAAAATTTGATAATGGTTTTCGACCCAGATCCAGCGGGAATTCAGGCGACCCTTCGCACCCTGCCTCTCTTTTTAGAAGAAGAGGTGGCGGCCAAAGCCGTCTTGCTTCCAAAGGGAGAAGATCCCGATACCTTTCTGAAGAAGGGAAATCTGGAGGCGTTTGGGAAAAGGATGGACAGTGCCCTCCCGCTCATGGACTTCTTTTTCGAGTGGCTGATGAAGATCCATCCAGTGAAGTCGATCGATGGCAGAGTGAACATGGCTAAGGAAGCCATGGCTATGATCCGGAGAATTCCGGATAAGATCCGGAAGGATTTCTATGTGAGAACCCTTGCCGAAAAGCTCGATATTAAGGAATCGATCTTATATGAGATGATCCGAACTTCTCCGAAAGAGCGGCCTCCATCCGTAGAAGCTGAAAAAAAGAGGCCGCCCGAAGCAAGTGGGCCGAAATCGGAGGAGATGGTGGTCCGGCTCATGGTCCACCATCCTGAACTGATTCCCGCGATTTCAGGAGAGAAGATCCTGGATGAGTTTGAAAGTCCTCTTCTGAAGCGGTTGGGGAAAGAATTGGAGACTCTCTTTCAGAAGAGAGGAAAACTGGACCTGAAGGAAACCCTGGGGAGTGTTGATGAAGGGCTGCGGAAAAGGTTCTTCGAATACACGTTTCAAGAAAGCGGTGTGGGAGGGGATCAGCAGAAAAGGATTCTGAAAGACTGCATCGAGAAAATCCGCAGAAATAGATTGAAGAGGGATGAGACCGATTTACTCAGGAGAATTAAGGAGGTTGAAAAAGAGAAGGGGGGGAAGGAGCTCGAAGATCTCCTGGTCAAACATCAGGAACTGGCGAGGAAGGAGAAAGGCCTCTTGAAAGATAACCTACGAAAGGGTTAATTTAAACGTTGCCTTTTAATGGGTGCACAAAATGATGATACAACGGCGAGATTAAGGGAAGACGGATGGGAAGAGCAAAAAAAACCAAAGAGATGGAACAGATGATTTCCCTTGAGGAAGACAAGGGATTCGTCAACCTCGATGAGACGAATGAGATGACCGCCAACGAGATCGTCTCATCCGACCAAATCGATGATGTCCTCATGATGCTGGATGAGATGGATCTCGATGTAGCAGAGGATCTCCAGGCCCTAAAGGCAGAGAGTGAAAAAACGCCGGAAAAGGAGGAAGAAGAGGAAGACGAATTGGGTTTAGGAGGGATGGGCAGGGCGAGTGATCCGGTCCGGATGTATCTCCGTGAAATGGGGTCGGTCTCACTTCTCACTCGTGAGGGAGAAGTAGAAATTGCCAAGAGGATCGAGAGCGGCAAAAGGGAGGTTCTGAGCATTGTGTTGACCTGCCCCATGGCTGTCAAGGAGATCCTCAACCTGGGAGCCGCCATTAAAGCCGGAAAGATTGATATCCATGAAGTGACCAATGAGATTGACGAGGAAGAGACGAGCGTCGAAGAGGAGCAGATTCAGAAAAAGAGAATTCTTGATCTGCTCGAAAGAGTCCAGCACAACCAAGAAGGGGTTCGCCGGATTTTGAAAAAGAAAGGCATTTCAAAGAAGCAGATTCAGACTCAGATCCGGAAGAAAAAAGAAGAGCTCTTCGAATTTCTTAAACAGATGAATCTGAGAGATATTCAGATCAACCGGATTGTTCAGAAGATGAAGCAGATGCTCGCCCGGATAGAAAAGGCGGAGAATGAAGTTAAGAAAGTTGAAGAGAAAATCGGGATCTCGGTGAGGGAGGGACGCCTCCTTCTGAGAAAGATCAAGGGGAGAAAAACCAGGGAGAAGATTCATTTCAGGGGAATGGAGTTGAGCAAAGCCGATCTCCAGGAGATTGACCGGTCGGCGAAGAACAGCCATAAAAAAATAGTCCGGGTGGAGAAAGAGTGTGGTTTGAACTCCTCCCAACTGAAGTCCGCTGTAAAGGCCATCATCATCGGAGAGATCAAGGCCGGAGAGGCAAAGGGCGAACTGGTGAAGGCAAACCTGAGGCTGGTCGTCTCCATCGCCAAGAAATATATCAACCGGGGCCTTCAGTTTCTGGACCTGATCCAGGAGGGAAATATCGGCTTGATGAAGGCTGTGGATAAATTCGAGTACCAGCGGGGTTATAAATTCAGCACCTATGCAACCTGGTGGATTCGTCAGGCCATCACACGGGCCATTGCAGATCAGGCCCGGACGATCCGTATTCCCGTTCATATGATTGAAACGATCAACAAGCTGATCCGGGCATCGAGAACTCTCGTTCAGGAAATCGGACGGGAACCCACTCCAGAAGAGATCGCCAATAAGATGGAGATCCCGCTGGATAAAGTCAGAAAGGTACTCAAGATCGCCAAGGAACCGATCTCCCTGGAGACGCCCATTGGAGAAGAGGAGAATAGCCATCTGGGAGATTTCATCGAGGATAAGGGCATCGTGTCCCCCATGGATGCGGTCATTAATTCCAATCTGGCCGAGCATACCCGGAAGATCCTTTCGACCCTCACGGCGAGAGAGGAGAAGGTCTTGAGGAAGCGGTTTGGCATTGGAGAGAAGTACGACCATACACTCGAAGAGGTTGGGCAGGATTTCGATGTCACACGGGAAAGGATCAGGCAGATTGAAGCCAAGGCCTTGCGGAAACTCCGGCACCCCAGCCGGGCGCGGAAATTGAAGAGCTTTTTGGAAACGTAACGTCGAATGCGGATTGTAGATTGCGGAATGCGGAATTAAATTCAAAAATCCGAAATCCCCCGACTAAGGTCGGGGCAGGCGAATTCCGAAATCGAACGGGGTTGACACCTTGAGAGGATTGCCTATAATGATCATAGGGCCCATAGCTCAGCTGGTAGAGCCACCGGCTCATAACCGGAAGGTCCCTGGTTCGAACCCAGGTGGGCCCATTTGGAAGAGGGAGGGTGATTCCGATTCGCTTCCCAGGGATAAAACAAACCGGCATGCAGGACCGAGAAAGAGTGCACCCTTCAGTGCACTCTTTCTGTTTGCACTCAAATAAAGAGAGAGGAGATAGCCATTGAGGGAAGATCTGGAACTTCTTTGGGAACTTCAGAAAATCGATCTCGACCTGAGAAATATAAAGATGGAACGCGATCGTTATCCCAAAGAGATAAAAAAGCTGGATGAAAAGCAGAACCTCGAGCGAGAAAGGATTCATAAAGAGAGGGAGAAACTTGAATCGCTGGAGAAAGAACGGAAACAGAAAGAGAAGTATCTCGTCGGTGAACAGGATAAGATCAAGAAATCCGAAGGAAGAATGACGGAGGTGAAGACCAACAAGGAATACCAGGCGATCCTCAGCGAGATCGAGACCTTCAAAGAAGCCATAGGCCGTGTGGAAGAAGAGATCCTGATTGTCATGGACGAGATCGACGAACTCAAGAAACAGCTCTCCAAACGGGAGAAAGATATTGCCGTAACACTGGAGAAGATTGAGGCGGAGAAGAAGAAGATCCAGGAGAAGATGGAACAGGATGAGGTGGTCTGGAAGGAGAAATCCCAACGGAAGGAGATCTTATCGACTCGGGTCGAATCGAACCTCTTCAAGCTTTATAATATGCTGAGCGAGAAGCGACAGGGAATCGGAATGGTGAGCGTCAGGCATGAGACCTGTCAGGGCTGTTTTGTGAATGTTCCTCCGCAGATGTTCATTGAAGTTCAGAAGAATAACTCTCTCATCCGGTGTCCCAATTGCAATCGTATCCTCTACTGGGATGGAAACGGAGAAAAGACGTGAACCCCGTTAGAAAATCCAGTCGTTCGGCCGAAGAGCTTTCGAAGGGCGGGAGATTACCCCTTGCCGGAAATATTTTTGAATGTCATCCCGCTAAAGGGGAAACCGAAGTACAACGGAGCATTCTTTCTAACGGGGTGAACCAAAGGGAGGATTGCGATAGGAAAGGTCTTGCCCTTCTCATCTTTATCGATGGGGCGTCGAGAGGAAATCCGGGAAGGGCGGGCGCCGGAGTTTATATCACTGATCGGGAAGGAAAGAGGATCGCCGAAACAGGGCGGTATCTGGGCCAAAAAACTAATAACGAAGCGGAGTATGGAGCCCTTCTATTGGGCATGAAAGAAGCCAAGAGGTTGGGGGGAGAGTCCATTCATGTTTTTACGGATTCAGAGCTGATCGCAAGGCAGGTCAAGGGGATTTATCGAGTTAAGGAACTCCACCTGAGGCTCCTTCACAAAAAGGTGTTGGAAATGATCAAAGAGTTTGTCTCCTTTGA
>VGSD01000153.1 GCA_016875155.1 Deltaproteobacteria bacterium
AAACCATCCGGAAGTGATCCGGGCCTACTTAGGAGAACGCTATCGTGCTCGAGGTTAAGCAGATCTCCGTAAGCTATGGTCTTGCACCTGCATTATGGGAGGTTTCCCTTTCCGTTAAGGATGGAAATATCGTCGTCATAGTAGGATCAAATGGAGCCGGGAAGAGCACACTGATGAAGACTATATCAGGACTTATTCACCCCGGAGAAGGAACGATTGAATTCGATCAAAGGCGGATTGACCATCTTCCTCCCCACCAGATCGCCAGGATGGGTATCGCCCATGTGCCTGAAGGACGCCGTATCTTTCCCCATCTGACGGTGATCGAAAACCTGAAGATGGGGGTTTTACCTATCAAAGGCCAAAAACGGGCCCAAGAAATTTTAAACAATGTCTTTAACCTCTTTCCCATCCTTGCGGAACGGCAGCGCCAATTAGGAGGAACACTCTCCGGAGGACAGCAACAGATGTTGGCCGTCGGACGGGGTCTTATGTCCGATCCGAAAATCCTGCTTCTCGATGAACCCTCTCTGGGGCTTGCTCCCATCATTGTGGATATGGTCTTTGAAGTCGTCGCCCGGCTCAATAGCCAAGGACAGACCATTCTCCTCGTTGAACAGAACGCCTTTTTATCTCTTGAGGTAGCCCAATATGCCTATGTCCTTGAGGTGGGGAGAATCGTCCTCGAAGGAGAGGCTTCAAAACTGATTGACGACCCCCACATAAAAAAGGCTTATTTGGGGAAATAGAGTCTCAAGTAGAGATTGAGGTTCACTCGGGGGGAAAATATCGTATTACAGGGAGCTTTTATGTATGGGTTTTTTAACAAGATTTTAAGGCTTAACATAATATGACAAGAAGATCATAGGTGATGAATTGGTCAGAATTTTGATAGTGGCATAGGATAGATTTTTTTACTATCGAAGAGGGAAGAAAATGATTGACAAAACCGGTTATGACGAAAGTAAGCCCTTGGAAATGCACAACCTCCAATTCGATATTGCAGCGGAACACGTTAACCTGGAATCCTGGATACTCGAAAAGATCAAGAGACCAAGGAGAGAGTTTACAGTGATCTTTCCTATCCGATACGATGACGGTCGTGTTGAACACTTAACCGGATACCGTGTCCAGCATAATACCTTGCGAGGGCCCGCCAAAGGAGGTATTCGTTATCACCCCTGGGTAGACCTCGACGAGGTGAGGGCCTTAGCCGGATGGATGACCTGGAAATGTGCGGTGGTGAATATTCCTTTTGGCGGAGCCAAAGGCGGCGTAAAATGTGATCCATTAAAAATGTCCAAAGGAGAAATTGAAAGGATTACCAGACGTTATATTTGGGAGATATCGCCCATCATCGGTCCAGATTCGGATATTCTTGCGCCTGATATGGGTACGAATCCTCAGGTTATGGCCTGGATTGTAGATACTTATAGCGTCTTTAAAGGATATACCTGCTCAAGCATCGTAACGGGCAAACCTATTGAAATTGGGGGTTCATTAGGCAGGCTCAAGGCCACTTCAAGGGGAGCCATCTTTATTTTGAGGGAGGCAGCACAACTACTAGGCCTTGACTTGTCTCGTTTGAAGGTTGTGATTCAAGGTTTCGGAAACGTTGGTTATCACTTTGCCGAACTTATAAAAGAATTTGGGACAAGAGTAATAGCTGTATCAGATGTCAATGGAGGGATTCTAAACGAGAACGGACTGGATATAGCGAAGGTATTCGAGCACAGCCAGAAAACGGGTTCAGTGGTTCATTATTCGGAATCGACGGATATTAGTAACACAGAGCTTCTTGAATTACCCTGCGATGTCCTGGTCCCTGCGGCCATTGAAAGTCAGATTACGCGATCCAACGCTGGCAGCGTTAGGGCGAAAATAATCATTGAGGGCGCTAATGGTCCAACAAGCCCATATGCCGATGAAATTCTAGATGACAAAGGAATTTATGTCATTCCAGACATTTTGGCTAATGCGGGTGGTGTTACGGTATCCTATTTTGAGTGGGTGCAGAATGTTCAGAAACTCTTCTGGACAGAGGATGATGTGAACCAACGTCTTGATCATATCATGAAAAGGGCATTCAAGGAAGTGTATTCTCTTTCTAAAAAGGAAAAGGTGAATATGCGTACTGCAGCGTACATGCTGGCGATTGAAAGGGTGGGACGAGCCAAAGAGTTGAGGGGAATATTTCCATAAACCTTTTTGTGATTCTTACCCTTCTCTATGTGAAAGATGTTAAAATGAATTTTGTTAAGAGAATTTAACATAGGAGGGATATGAAAGGTTTCTTTAATAAAATGCTGAGGATCAATCTCACAACTAAAACTTCTAAAAGAAGACAAAGATTGGGGACGTTGCTCACAATCATCACAATTATTGAATTGACCGCCTCAGAAGTTCTTTCTCCTTATGGCCATCGCAATGGCTGAAGCCCCCACTCCCAATCTCCTCGCGATCTCAGCCATCGAGATTCCCATCTCTCGGCTCAAAAAATAAGCTATTTCCGCCCTCACCTTCGTGTTTTTCCAACTTAAGGGCTATGAAAGAAGTTGCACTTGGCTTAGGAAAAGAATGGCAGGGAGGGATGGTCATTTACCAGGGGAACCCCATTAAAAAGATGCAGAGCCAAACATTTGGGTCGTCCCATCGCGAAGAATATTTATTTAAGGAGAGATCATATGAAAGGCGTCTTTAATAAAATTCTGCGGATCAATCTCAAGGCAAAAACATTTCAAGAAGGACCTACCCCTGGTTCGGTTTATGAATCCTTCCTTGGCGGAAAGGGGTTAGGCATGTATCTTCTGGCGAGGAAAAATCTTCGGGGGATGGAGCCGCTCTCTCCGGATAATAAACTCATCTTCTGCACCGGGCCGATCACGAATACCCGAATCTATGGCTCCTTTTTCTTAATCCTCCTTGCTCCGAGACGATACTCCCCCGCTCCCCTCTTAGATATTCTCGGGGCTAACTTAAAGGATTGTTTTACAGAATTTTATATGATAATATTTTTTGGAAAGATCTCCTCATTTAATCAATCTGATGGAATTTGTAATTAAGGAGGTGTTTAAAATATGAATGATATTTCTCATTTGACACCGATAGAAATCCAAAGGGCAGGTTGGAACATATTGAAAAAACAGTTGGGACCTGTAGGGGCATTGAGATTTCTTTTGCAGTATGAAAAAGGAGAAGGCGATTACACAAAATTGAGGAGGAAAATGTTTAAATGCGAAACTGTGGACACATTAATCCATAAAATGAGGAAAGAACGAAAAATATAGCGAGGTCGATCGCCTGGATCAATAGGAATGGCTGGATTGACAAAAATAAGAGAAGGGATTAGAAGAGATATTGAATCTAAAGGGACAAAAATTGATGTCGCTTCGACTCGAAACTGAGAACCAGAGAATAGAGACTCAAGGGTGGAATGATGCGCAGGTTGTCGTTTGAAAAGCTTGAGATTTCGCCGGAACATAAGCAGGTATTGGAAAAAACCACTATCACGGAGAGCGGTCCTGGCACTATTCTAAATGATTTTCAGATTCTCCTGAATTACCTCAGAAAACAGGGGTTACCGGTTGCGGGTACACATCGGCTACCGAGAACGGTGTTAGGGGAGATCAATGCCCTTCTAAGCCATCCTATTCAACTTCGACTGAAGAGGCCCAAGCAGAAATCGTACCCGCATATTCAAGGATTATATCTGCTTTTACGGGCATCGGGACTGGCCTGTATCAAAGCAAAAGTCGTAGACTCGACTCTACGAGATAGAAAGCTCTTTCTTTCTATAGATGATAAGGCATACCAGGTGTGGGAAAGTCTGAATCCCACTGAGCGATACTGTGCGTTGCTGGAAAGCTGGTTGCTTCGGGGAAAGGAGGAGATAGTCGGCGAGCGCGGCGGAGGTCTGTTCTCAGTCCCCAATATCCTTCGAGGAGTGATGGACCTTATCAGGCGGACACCTGAAAAGGGGTTACGGGTTGAAGGAGATAAGAATGCCCAGTACCTGCTGAGGTATGTGCCGGGGTGGCATAACTTGGGCCTGATGGAACTGTTCGGCCTGATTTCTATAAAACCCGGTTCGCCCATCGAGGGCCAAGGATGGCAGATTGAGAGCATCGATCGCACAGCATTTGGCGATGCCCTGGTTGCTTTGCTTTGCGCGAAAGTCTTGTGGGAACCAAACCTTCTCTTCGAATCGGAAAAGGAAGGAAGGGTGCCGGTCGGTCTGCTTCAACCCATTCTTCAGCCTTATTTCCCGGAGTGGAAAAAGAATCTCTCCATTCCCGAGTGGGTTTTTCGAGAGGGAACATACGTCTTCAGGGTAACTTTAGGACGACTATGGTTTCGGATCGCTATCCCGGCAAGTCATACTCTGGAATGGCTAGCGTCCACGATTCTGACGGCCATCAAGTTTGATTCCGATCATCTCTACCATTTCGAGTATGAGAACCCTTGGGGGGCCATCGAGAGGATCAATCACGATTTCATAGACGAGGGGCCATGGGCAAGCGATGTCCGGGTGGGCGATGTGCCTCTTCGGGTCGGACAGAAGATGACTTACCTCTATGACTTTGGCGACAACTGGGAATTTGAGGTAACCCTGGAGCAGGTCGATCGTGCCGGAGATGTAAAAAAGCCGAACATTCTTGAGATGCACGGGAACCCACCCGAACAGTATCCAAACTGGGATGAATAATTACCCCCCCCTCATTAGAGACTGTGTCGTAATTACTAATTTGTCACCCTGAACTCGGTTTCGAGTCGTACCGACTTGTTTAGGGTCTCGTAAGTTGATGGAATGATTAGATGCCGAAACTAGTTCGGCATGACATTTTTTCAATTTCCCCTATTACGACACAGCCTCATTAGCCGAGATGAACGACACTTCTCGCTTGCGAGTCGCAACGACATTTTTGATTAGATTGAGAGACCTCTTCAAGGATTCGAACAGGGGTAAGATCTATCCCTGCATTCAGGATCTGGTTGAAAATGGACTCACGGTCGCGCGATTTTCTCCTGCTGATCCCATTCCAACTCGCCAAGATGTAACCCAGTACCTCGCGTCATGGTGCCGGCATGCAGGGCTAAGCCAGGAAGATTGCCTTGCCTGGTTGGTCGAATACTCCGTGGCCATGCTTTCGTCCATCTCGAGGACATCTCCGTCAGGAATTCGACATAGCACCAAATCGAACCTCAAGCATATCTACCGTGCGGATATTCCATTCATTTGTGAATGCGATGAGAATCCTTTCAGGGCGCATTGCAGCGCCAACTGCCCGGTATATGCCGACATGCAGGTCAAGCTCCTCGAGAGGAAGAGCAAAAAACCTGATATTGAACATGTGATTGAACGACCGGCGGAAATATTTGAAATGCAAAAACCCTCAGTCAGAGAGAGATACAAAAACCAATTTGAAGCGGCCCTGGAGGTTATCCGTAGCGAGATGGAAAAAGGAACGGAGAGGAAAGCGATTCTCGATCTTCTGATCGAGCGGGGATTCAAGACCCGAACAGGAAAGAGATGGACCTATTCCATTCTTGGAAATGAACAGAGTAGAATAAGGCAGGGTCCACTCGTAGAATCCCTGCCCGCCCGGCAGGCGGGGAGTCTACGACTTGAAAGATCCGCTGACAACATGACGAAAGAGTCGAAAGAAGGAAATTCTTAACAGGCGCAGTCACAGGTATCATCCGTAATTTTTTGCCTTAGGATTATACCAGGAGGCCCCAATCATTCAGAAGAAAGGAAAGAACAATGAAAGGCTTCTACAATAAGATTCTGCGGATCAATCTCAAAACCAAAACCTTTAAGGAAGAAACCATCCCGGATTCGGTTTATGAAACTTATCTGGGGGGAAAGGGACTTGGCACCTATCTTCTCATGAAGGAGAATCCTCCTGGAGTGGATCCGCTTTCTCCGGACAATAAGCTGATTTTCTGCACCGGACCGATCACCAATAGCCGGATCTATGGGTCCTGCCGGCATGGCGTCTTTACCAAATCTCCCCTGACCGGAATCTTCTCGGAATCTTATTCCGGCGGAAGAGCGGCGGAATCGATGAGCAGGACAGGTTATGATGCGTTTATATTTGAAGAAGCATCCGAAAGCCCAGTATGGGTTGAAGTCTCGGATCAAAATATAATCTTTCATGACGCAAAAGAACTCTGGGGGAAAGATACCTACTTTACCGAAGACGAAGTGCTGAAGAGAACCAACAAGAAAGGGGCTGGGGCTCTGGTCATTGGCCCAGCGGGTGAAAATCTGGTTAGATACGCGGTCATTGAAAATGATTACTGGCGATCCCTTGGAAGGACGGGCGTGGGCGCTGTGATGGGTTCAAAGAAGGTAAAGGCTATTGTCTTTCATGGAGAAAAGAAAAAAGAGGTTGCCTTTCCTGACCGGATCGAGCAGTTTGCCAAGGAAACTTTAGAGCGAGGGAAAGATAACCCTGGAGTCCAAAACTATAAAAGAATGGGAACTCCCATGCTGGTCGCTATAAACAATGCAGTCGGAGGGTTTCCGTCAAAATACTGGCATCTCGGGACGTTTGACGGGTGGGAGAAGATCAGTGCAGAAGCCCTTCTCGAACGCTGTCAGGTCAAACCCACTGCTTGCCTCCGCTGCTTTATCGCCTGTGGGAATCTGAGCGAAATCAGAGAGGGAAGGCATAAAGGTTTAAAAATCGAAGGGCCTGAATATGAGACGATCTATGCATTTGGGGGTCTCTGCATGGTTCATGAGATCGAGGAAATTGCCTATCTGAACGATATCTGCGACCGCCTTGGCATGGATACGATCTCTGCTGGAAGCCTCTGCGCCTTTGCCATGGAGGCCTCGGAGATGGGAAGAATAAGAGAAAAAATCTCCTGGGGCGATGTGGATAAGATTGCCCAACTTCTCCACGACATCTCATCCAGGAAAGGGATCGGAGCTGTT
>VGSD01000154.1 GCA_016875155.1 Deltaproteobacteria bacterium
ATAGGCATCTTTGATGGGCGCAGGAAGTCTTCCCTTCTCAACAAGCAATTCCCGCCAGCGACGGGGGTTCTCATTGATCATCCGGACGGCCTGGATATAAGCCTTGCCCAACCGGATCATAGACTCACTCTCCTTCCGCATGAATGACTCCTGAAAAACGAGTACGACCTGTGTCCCTTTTAATCCGTAGTCTCCTCCTAACTTCTTCGCTCCCTGAAAAACGGCCAGAGAGGCAAGAGGTTCTGGAAGTGTTGCGGCCTTTGCCTTTCCCTCCATCAACATCTGAAACCTGAGGGGAATTTTCTTCACCTCCACCTTCTTCACCTCCTCGATCCTCAACCCTTTGAGGCTGAGCAGGGAATCGGTCACATATTCGGCAATCGTATGGGAAGAGAGAGCGATCTCGCTACCGCGAAGATCTTCGATCCCCTTCAATCCGGATCCGGGCGAAGCCAGAACCACGAAGAGATCTTGCCGGGATGTGGGCAACGTCATATTCGTCACAATGGTGAAGGGGATTTCTTTGCTTTTTAATAAACTGAGGCCGAGAATGTCTTGGATGGCTCCATGAATGGCCCCTGACTGGATGGCGCTGTCCCGCTCTAATGCGCTTGCAAAGGAGACGATCTCCACCTTCAACCCCGATGATTGAAAGAGTCCCCTCTCCTGAGCCACAAGGAACGGAAGCGATTCCACAATGGGAAGCACACCGATCCGGATGGAGGTTGCTTCAGCATGAGGATTAAAAACAAAGGCCACTATCAACCCTGCGATCAAACAGAAAATGACGATGTACCTGTTCATATCTTCCTCCTATTTCAATAACGTATCGAACAAGACGGCTAAAAAGAGAACGATGCTGACCATTCCGTTGAGCGTAAAAAAAGAGAGATTGATCCTGGAGAGATTCCTTTCGGAAAGGACCGCATGTTCCGTAAAGAGAAAGACAAAGACGAGAACAACTCCTCCGTAATAGATCCCACCCAGTCCTCCTGAAATTCCGGTCTGGATGAAGAAAAAAAGGGCAACCACATGGAAGAGAATGGCGATCCGGAGTCCCATTCTGATTCCTAAAGACCGGGGGATCGAAAAGAGACGCGCCCTTTGATCGAATTCATAATCTTGACACGAATAGAGGATATCGAATCCCGCCACCCAGAACATCGTCCCCAATCCCAAGAGGATGGGTAACATCTCAATGACTCCTTTGATGGCAATGTGGGCACCAATGGGTGCGAAACTGAGAGAGAATCCCAGGATGAGATGGGAAAGGGTTGTGAACCGTTTGGTGTAGGAGTATAAGAGAATCCACGCCAACCCTGGAAATGAAAGTGCAAACGTCAAAGGATTAAGCATCCATGCGGAAAAGATAAAAACTGCTGACGAGATGATGATGAAGCCGACGAAGAAATGCCTCGAAATAATTCTTTTAGGAAGGGCGCGATTCTGAGTCCTTGGATTTTTGGCATCATAGGGCTCATCCACCAGCCGATTGAAAGCCATGGCACTGCTTCTCGCTCCAACCATAGCGAGAAGAATCCAGAACGCTTGCCTAATGGTCGGCAGTCCATTCGCTCCGAGCACGGCTCCCGAAAAGGCAAAGGGTAGCGCAAAGAGCGTATGCTCGAATTTGATCGCCTCAAGGATGATTCTGATTCGGTTCAATAGGAACACGTCTCTCACTCCAGGCCAAGGGATTTCCAAATCCCATCAATCTTCTTCTTAACCAGAGGATCCATCTCGATCCGTTTTGGCCAGGGCCGGTTAAATCCCTCTTCCGGCCATTTCTTCGTCGCATCAATTCCCATTTTGCTTCCGTAATGGGGAAGCCTTGAGGCATGGTCGAGTGCATCAATTGGACCTTCAGAGAAAAAGACATCCCTCTGGGGATCAATATTCGCCCCCAAGATCCAGAGGCACTCGGAGAGATTCTGAACATCCACATCCCCATCAAAGATGACGATCATCTTTGAAAACATCATCTGCCCCATTCCCCAGAGGGCGTGGCCGATCTTTCTCGCATGGCCCGGGTACCGTTTATCAATGGACACAAAGACGAGATTGTGAAAAACTCCCTCTGCAGGCATGTGAATGTCAACGACCTCTGGCATTTGCATCTGAATCAGGGGCAGAAAGATCCTCTCGGTTGCCCCTCCTAGATAAAGGTCTTCCATGGGAGGAATTCCAACAATAGTTGCCGGAAAGATAGCATCTTTACGATGGGTGAGTGCAGTCACATGCATCACCGGATAAAGGTCCGGAAGCGAGTAGAAACCCGTATGGTCGCCGAATGGCCCTTCCATTCTCCTTTCACCTGGCTCGACATAACCTTCGATGACAAACTGGGAACATGCCGGAACCTCAAGCGAGACAGTGACGCATTTGGCGATCTCAACAGGCTCTCCCCTTAAAAAACCAGCAAAGATCAACTCATCGATACCCTCTGGAAGAGGAGCGGTGGCTGTGTAGAGGGTGGCCGGATCAGGACCGATAGCAACAGCAACTTCAAGTCTCTCCCCTCTTCTTTCTGCCACACGAAAATGGTGGGCTCCACCTTTCTGGGGATGCCAGTGGACTCCCAGGGTTTTTGAATCAAAAACCTGCAACCGGTACATGCCGATATTTCGTCTTCCGGTTTCAGGGTCCTTTGAGACGACCACAGGAAAAGTAATGAATCTCCCTCCATCCTCAGGCCAGCATTGAAGAATGGGGAGCAGTGTCATATCAGGTTCTTTCAAGATGACCTCCTGGCAGGGAGCCCTGTCAACCTTTTTGGGAAAGAATTTGGACAATTGATGGAGTTTGGGCAGGGCTTTGATGCTCTTCCAGAGCGTGTCAGGAGGCTCCATCTCGATTAATTCTTTTATCTCCCTTCCCAACTCATCAGGCGATCTTCCCCTGAAACAGAGACGCATTCTTCTGTCAGAACCAAAAAGGTTTGTAATCACGGGAAACCGGTGTCCCTCTACCTTCTCAAAGAAGAGAGCAGGCCCCCCCTTCTTGCTTATCCTATCCGTGATCTCTGTAATTTCAAGAATTGGACTGACCTGTTGGGATATTCTCCTAAGCTCCCCTTCCCTTTCCATTAATTCAACGAATTGATTAAGATCCCTCATGGTTATACTCTCTCCCCTGATGATGACCATGCGGTCATTTTGGAATCAAAAAAATTACTTCCCGATTCCCTTCCTGATTGTATCTACCAGTCCATCAATCATTCGTTCCAGTTCCGCCCGTTTTGCTCCGTGGATATGAAGGTCGGAATTAAGATAAGGAACAGCATAGGCCTGTAAAAAGCGGTCCATCACCGCATCGAGTAAAAAGACCATCGTTTCCAGATTCACGTCTCCACGGATCTCACCTTTCTCCTGTCCTTCAATAAGAAGCGAGGTCAGGTATTCCGAAGAGAAGAGACGAATCTTCTGAAGGAGCTCCTGCCGGAAAGGCACCTCCCTCTCAAACATCATCTTCAGATAACCGCGGTAAATGAATGGATGGTGTTCAATAAAATCCACACCTGCCAGAAGCGATCTTTTGATCCTTTCAAAGGCTGGTTCTTCCTTTGTTTCCTGCTTCACCTGCTTCAATCTTTTTCGGATGAGTTCAACGGCATAATCAAAGATATGGAGAAAGAGGCTCTTCTTATCTGTAAAATACTGGTAGATGGAACCCTTGGCAATGCCAAGTTTTGAGACGATCAGGTTGATGCTCGCCCCATTAAAGCCCTTCTCGGAAAACTCCTCAAGGGCTGCTTCCAGAACACGTTTCTGCTTCTCTTCGGGCAGGTTGAAAAAGGTCTTTTTGGCTTCCATAATCCCTATATGACCACCTGGTCATTTTTAAGACAAAAAAAGAGAAAAATCAATCTTTTATTTTCCGGTAGATATAGAGAATCACCCCTCCCCCAATCATGATAAACGAAAAGACCTGACCGAGGGTGAAGGGACCGATGATGAACCCGATGTGAGCGTCGGGTTCCCTGAAGAATTCGACAAGGAATCTAAAACATCCATAGAAGAAAATAAACAGAGCAAGAAGCCCTCCAGTAGGAACTTTTTTATCTTTGAGAAACCATAGGACGGCAAAAAGAACCCCTCCTTCGAGTGCGCACTCATAGAGTTGAGAAGGATGCCTTAGCAGGGAACCACCCCTCGGAAAAATCATCCCCCAGGGAAGCGTTGTCTCCCGGCCGTAGAGTTCTCCGTTGATAAAATTTCCAATTCTTCCCAATCCCAGACCAATCGGCGCGGTGACAATGATGAGGTCCGCTACCTTCCAGAAAGATTTTTTATTCTTCCACGAGAACGAAACCCCCACGATGAGCACGCCGATCAACCCTCCATGAAAAGACATCCCTCCGCGCCAGATCGCGAAGATCTCAAGGGGATCGGACAGATACATTTTGAGATCGTAAAAGAGGACATATCCCAAACGCGCGCCCACCATCAGTCCGATGATGAGGTAGAAGTAGAGGTTCTCGACCTCGATCCTTGTGATCCCAAAATCCTTCCTCTTCATCTGGTAACGGACGAGAAGGTAGGAGCCAATAAACCCAAGCACATACATCATTCCGTACCAACTCACCTTAATCAGCCCCAGATCAATCATGATGGGATTGAAATTGACGATCATCTCATCTCACCTAACTTCATTTTATTCAATAATAGATCAAGATTCAACCCATTTTGAGAAATAGGTTGACCTTTAGCGCTAACTTCTATATAATTTATTGCATTCAGCGGGCGCTCATGAATGATAAAATATTTGAGGGGTTTCGGCTAAGGTTATGGTTACGAAGCCCCTGCCTACCGGCAGGCAGGCGTTTCGTCATTCGGTAACGGTTATGTATAAAAGAATTTAACACGATAGACGTAGCCTTTTAAAGACGATACGGGCATCGTTACCGTTAAACAAAACCTTTATTTTCTGAGGAATTCGAACTATGGATGAGCCCTCTAAAAAACAGCAGATCCTTCAGGACCTGAAGAAACTGGTCCTCTCCAAGGCTTCTATCGTCTATATCCTCTCGGACGAAGAGGATCGTCTGGAGACCCTTCTCAAAGAGTTTTGCGCTACTTTTCAGCCCAAACCCAAACTCTTCATCTGGACTCCCTTCCAGGGCCTAATTGGCGAGGAGGAGACGATAGAGAATTCGAAAACCCCCTTCGATGCCCTAGATCGGGTGATCCAGCGAACCGACCAGGCCTTCTATCTCTTCGAGGGAATCCATCCCCTGATGAATAGCGATCCTTTGCTCACAAGGAAAATAAAGGATGTCCATCGTGCCCTCCGGAATCGCTACTCCACCCTTTTCATCATCGCGCCTGTTCTGGTTGTGCCGGAGGAACTCCGCCGGGATATGGTCATTTACGAACTCCCCATGCCGGACGCCTCTGAAGTGGAGCGCATCTTAAACAGCGTCGTTACTGGAAGCCCCAATGCCGCCAAACTGACCGAATCTCTGACGCCCGAATTGAAAGAGAATATGGTGAAGGCTGCCCTCGGACTTTCCCTTGACCAGGCCGCTCGTGCTTTTCGGTCCGCCCTGATTGGAAGGGCAACATTAGATACCTCTGTGATTGATGGGGTCATTGAAGAGAAAGGTCAGCTGATCAGAAAATCAGGGATCTTGAATTTGGTAACCAACCGGCCCACGCTCGACGAGGTGGGTGGTCTTGAAAACCTCAAGGAATGGTTGAAGAAACGGGGTAATGTTCTGAGTAAAGAGGGAAAGGCTTTTGGCGTTCAACTCCCTAAAGGCGTTCTCATCACCGGTGTGTCTGGTTGTGGCAAAAGCCTCTGCGCTAAGGTGTTTGCCTCTTTCTGGGGAGTACCCTTGCTTCACCTCGACATGGCACGTCTCTATGACGGTACCGTAGGAGAACCTGAAAAGGCTCTCCAGATCGCCCTACAAACCGCGGAAACCGTTGCCCCTTCGGTGCTCTGGATCGATGAGATCGAGGCAGGCATCAGCGTTCAAAGCCAAAAAGCAGGGGGCGGGGCACAATCGAGGGTTTTCGCCTCTTTCCTCACCTGGATGCAGGAAAAGAAGAACTTTGTCTTCATTGCCGCCACTGCCAACGTCATTGAACTTCTTCCTCCTGAGGTTTTAAGAAAAGGCCGTTTCGACCAGATCTTCTTTGTCACCCTTCCCAATGCCCAGGAGAGAAAGTCCATTCTCTCCATCCATCTGCAGAGGAATGGTGCAGATCTTTCGAAGATTAATTTCAGTATGTTGGTTAAGGTGACAGAGGGGTTTAACGGCGCCGAGATTGAGCAGGCGGTCTATGGGGCCAAGATCGATGCTTTTAATGAAGGGCGGCCCCTCACAGAACATGATATCATTATTGCCGCCGGAAATACTGTTCCCCTTTCAACGACGATGAAAGAGGAGATCGGAAGGATGGAACGGTGGGCTTATAACCGGGCCATTATGGCCTCGAAGAATCAATAATCTTCCTCCTCATCATCTTCATCATAATCCTCTTCATCTTCTTCGTCTCCTTCGTAATCGTCGGCCTCTTCCTCTTCTTCATCTTTCTTCTTACGTTTGGCCTTCAGATCGATCTTCTCGAGGCTATCGTCACCCAGGTCGTCAATCACCTCATTAAAGAAGAGCGCCAGGGAAACCAGGTATTCCTCCGGGATTTCCCGGAACCATTCCATCACCTTCTCTGCCATCTCCAGTTTTTCGCTTCCCGTGGCATTCTCAATCAGGTCAACGGCCTTGCGGTAGTGCTTATTGAATGCGCGGATCATAAAACGATTCCCTCCCTATGCAAATTGGAGATAAGCCCCAAAATATTTCATCACTGGAACTCCGATATAAGGATCAAAGATAATTATGGTGCCACAAATTGATTCGTTGTATGTATGCGGGGGAATCAGGGGGGCGAGAGTCCGGTATACTTGGTATAAATCGAGGTTCGGGTGACCCC
>VGSD01000155.1 GCA_016875155.1 Deltaproteobacteria bacterium
GCGATCTCGAGGAACTGAAAGCCAAAGTGAAAAAGCTTCTGGAAAAAGGTAAGGCAAGATGAAGAAGGTCGTCACCATGCTCCTCGCAGGGGGGCGAGGCGAAAGGCTCTATCCCCTGACCCGTGATCGGGCCAAACCGGCTGTCCCTTTCGGTGCTATCTTTCGAATCATTGACTTCACCCTTTCCAATTGTATCAACTCAGCGATCAGACACATCTATATCCTCACCCAATATAAGTCAACCTCACTTCATCGCCACATTCAGTTAGGCTGGAACATTCTCTCCACCGCCTTGGGGGAATTCATCGAGGTCGTTCCGGCACAACAGAGGATCGATGAGCATTGGTATCAGGGGACGGCGGATGCCATCTTTCAGAATATTTATATCTTCCAGAACGAAAAGCCGGATCTTGTCCTCATCCTCTCGGGCGACCATATCTATAAAATGGACTACCGGAAGATGATATCCTATCACCGGGAGAAGAAAGCCGATTTAACAGTGGCTGCCATCCGGATGGACAGGGGGTTGTCAAGAGAATTTGGTGTGATTGAAGTTGACAAGGATTGGCGGATCGTCGGATTTCAGGAAAAACCTGAAGCCCCTAAAACCATCCCAGGGGACCCCAAAGGGATTCTGGCTTCGATGGGAATCTATATCTTCAATACGGAGATTCTGGTGAGACGGCTCATCGAGGATGCACGATCCGATTCAAGCCACGATTTTGGAAAGGATATCATCCCCTCGATGATCGAAAAGGATCGGATATTCGCATTCGATTTTAAAGAAGGGGATCCTGGAAAAGAAGGATATTGGAGAGATGTGGGGACAATTGACGCTTACTATGAAGCCAATATGGATCTGGTATCGGTTACCCCTAACCTCAATCTCTACGATCCTCATTGGCCTATTTTTACCTATCAACCTCCCTATCCACCTGCCAAGACCGTCCTGGAAGAAAAAGGAAGAACAGGCACTGCCCTTAACTCCATTATCTCGAATGGATGCATCATCAGCGGTGGCAATGTGAAGAGATCAATCCTTTCACCGAGGGTGGTCGTCCACAGCTACGCAGAAGTTGAGGATTCGATTCTTCTTGAGGGTGTGGATGTAGGAAGGCATGCAAATATCCGTAAAGCAATTATTGAAAAAGAGGTCCAAATCCCTGAGGGGATGAAGATCGGTTACGATCTTGACGAGGATGCGAAACGGTTTACAGTGACCGGTTCGGGGATTGTCGTAGTCCCCAAGTGGATCAAACTTTAAATTCAGTTATGAGTTACAAGTTGCAAGTTACGGGTTGATCTCGAGGAGATCACTGATATTGATCTCTAACATCTTCACCGAGGCAAGGATCCGGCTTGCATTTCGGTCGACCGCCTGAATCCCACCGGAGAGCTCTTTTAGTTCCTGGGCAGCCTTCCTGATCTTCTGGATACGAACATCCATCTTTTTTAGCTTCGCACGGTTCATTTACACTCTCCTTTTACGAATGGTCCGAATGTTAGCAAATTCATCGAATTTATTTTTTTTCGGTACATTCGTTGTCATTCGCTTTATTCAGATTATTTTCTCAAGTCCTTGAATCTCTTTGCTTTCACTTCATAGCGGGGAAGCGAGTTAAAGGGATGGACTTCGATATTGTAGCCAAGGTTCGTCTTCAGTCTCAGTTGGTCCTTTAACTGGGCAAGGATTGGTTCACGGTTCCCCTCTGCATCCGGCAACAGTTCAATCTTTAAGGTGATGTCATCGAGGTCGCCCTTCTTTGTGACGATGACTTCAAACTCATTGCTCAGGCCATTGATTGAGCGAACCACCTCTTCAATGGCAGAGGGAGCGATGAGAACACCTTTGATCTTGGTGATGTCATCCGCCCTTCCGACGACCCCGCCTTTAATGATACGGAATGTCCTTCCGCAGGGGCAGGGATCTTTTCCCCACTCCGCCACATCCTTCGAATCAAAACGGATACAGGGTTGGGCAATGCGGTCCAGAGCCGTGATGACGATCTTTCCCCTTCGGCCCGGCTCTTCGATGATCTCCCCCGTTTCAATGTCTTCCAACTGGGTGAGAAAGAGGGCTTCGTTGATATGAAGACCACCCGGTTGGGCTGTACATTCGAAACCCCATGCCCCGATTTCGGTAGCCCCTACATGATCGTAGACTTTGGCTCCCCATGCCGCTTCCATCCTCTGCTTGGTGGACGGAATGCTTGCTCCTGGCTCACCGGCACAGGTGATTTTTCTAATCGTGAGATCTTTAGCAGGGTCAATCCCCAATTTCTTTTTAGCGGTATCAGCCATTCCCAGCACATAGGTTGGAGTGGCCATCATGGCTGTTGCTTTTAACTCCTGAATTTTTAAGATGCGTGCCTCAGTATCGAGCACTCCTCCTGGCACGACCTCACAGCCGAGCTTTTCAGCCGCATAATGACCAGCCCAGAAGGCGACGAAGATATTGTAGCCGAATGGAAGAAAGACGCGGTCCAGCCTCCGGTAACCCTGAGCATAGAGTAGATAGGCCCAGGATTCAGCCCACCACTCCCAGTCCTGCCATGTGTCAGGCTGATAGACAGGTGAACCTGTTGTTCCACTGGTCTGTCTGAATTCAGTGACTTCTTCCAGCGGAACACAGAGGGCATCGCCATAAGGAAAAGGGTCTTTTCTTTGGATATCCCTCATCATGGACTTCTCCACTTTCGGAACTCTGGCCACATCTTCATAGGATTTGATATCCCCGGGCTCGAGGCCCGCCTCCTGGTAGAGTTTCCGATGAAACTTAGAGTGCCCATAAGCCCATTGAACAATGTTTTTAAATTTCTTAAGTTGAAGCGCTCTCATCTTTTCAGGAGAGAGGGTTTCTATGATAGGGTTCCAGTAATTCTCACGTGTTATTTTTTTAACAACCATTTTCAATCTCCTTCAAATAAGGTTTTTCCTCAAAATCCTGCAGAATTTTAAGAAGTCAGTAAAGGTTTGTCAACACCGAATTGAGCCAGGATCACTCAGGATGGGTTTTATTCCATAAACCCCTGGAGGAAACTCCTAACATTTCTTCCCAGGACCGAATGATTGTAACCTCCCTCGAGGACTCCAAAGCGCCTTCCCTGACAGTTTTCAAGGGAGAACTCCATGGCCCACTTACCGATGGAATAATAATCCTCAGTCTTTAGAAGCCCTCCCCAATCCTCTTCATGGCGATCGAACCCTGCGGAGATGGCAATGATGTCATAATCTTTATCGCTCCCGAGGGTCTGCTGAATCGAATTGAGGAAAGTTTGCCGGTGTGCACCTTCGGGATGGAAATAGGTCACCGCCCTGTTTCCGGCGAATGTATTAGCCGTGCCGTCTCCGTAGTGAAGATCGAAATCGAGGATGAGCGCCCGGTTGATCTTCTCCTCATGGAGAAGCTTTTTGATGGCGATGGCGATATTGTTAAAATAACAGAAACCCCAGCAGGAATGGGGACTGGCATGATGCCCTGGGGGACGGATGAGACCAAAGGCAGGTTGGCCGTTGAAAGCCAATTCCCCTGCTTGGATCGCTCCTCCTGCGGCAAGAAGCCCGATTTCATAGACCATTGGATCGCCTTTGATCGACTGAATATGCTGTCTTCCATGGATCCTTTCCAGATCTCTTCCTGTGGCAGGTTCCGGCTCGATGAACTCAAAGTCCTTCTCCAAAGCCTTTACGATGGCTTCCATCCTACCCGAAGACGCTGCGGGGTCAGACGTATAGACTTCATAGAATCTGGGATGAAAAATAACCTTCATCTGCTTTTCCTCCTGGATAGCTTACTGAATTATTTTATCATATCCACAATAGAAATTGGTGAAAATATTGCAGGAGTTCTAAAGGTGTTATATAGTGGGCTTCAAGGTAGTAGATGGAGGAAGGTTGATGACAGAATCTAACAGGAGTGAGAAAAAGGGAACATTTTCTGTGAGGCGATTGAATCGCATTCTGGCCATGCTTCTTTCGGAGATGAAAGGTCTAAACGATGAGGGAAGGGATTTTCCCATTCGCTGGAACATCATGCACATGTATTCGAGCTCCCAACTTGCAAAGTTATTGGCCATCCATCGAGGGATGGATCCTGAACTGGCAGGGATTGCTGCGGCACTCCATGATATCGGTGTGGTTATGACCAAAAAGCATGAAGGTCATGCTGAAGCCGCCACCCCTTATGTCTACAATTTCATAGAGAGATACAATCAAGAATCAGGAATGAAACTCTCCAAGATGACTCAAGAAGAGGTGGAGGCTATCGTAAAAGCCATTGTTCAGCATAGCGAGAAAGAAATAACTTCTGATGATCCTTTCGTTGAACTTTTAAGAGATGTGGATTCTATAGATGCCTATCTCCATGGAGTGGAGATAGGAGGGGGGCGCCTCGAGAGATGTAAGAGAGTGATGAAAGAGATTGGAATCAATGGACCCTATGGACAGTGAGGTAAACATTGATGATGAAAAAGATAGATAAAGAATTGATCTGGCGCGGTAAGGTTTACGACTTTAATTGCCACCACCTTCTTCTTCCCAATGGAAAGAAGACCGAAATCGGAGTGATTCACCATCCAGGATCCTCAGCGATCATCCCTATTTCTGAAGATGGGGCTGTGACATTGGTTTACCAGCACCGCTCTGCAGTGGATCAGGATATCTATGAACTTCCATCCGGGAGCATGCTTCCCGGGGAAGATCCTTTGACCTGTGCCAAAAGGGAACTCCAGGAAGAATGTGGATTACAGGGCAATCGGTTTGAGAAGATCGGAGAGTTTCTCATTGCTCCGTGGTATAGTGATGAGAAAATTTATCTTTTTATAGCGACAGAACTCGTTCCATGCGAACAACATTTGGACGAAGATGAGTTTCTCACCACTCATCGCTTCACGTTTGATCAAGTGCTATCAATGGTTGAAAAGGGTGAGATTCAGGATGCCACCACGATCATAGGGCTGAAGTTGGCCTACCCAATATGGCAGAAGAAAAAAGGTATCCAATATTTTTCTTATTGAAACTGTATTTTATTACCTAAACTGCGATATCTGTGGGGTAGAGAGACCAAAGGTGGGTGGCTTTAAGAAATTGGGTATACTATTCTTCCTACAAGTAATCTTTCACGATGAGAACTGCCAATTCGTTGAATTGTTGAAGCTTCAAATCATTGGTGAGAAATGCTCCTGCTCCGACATCGAGCGCAGCGGCCAACTGTATTGCATCAATGGTCTTCAGGAAAGGGTAACGGCCCCTTAACTTCCCAGCACCTTCGGCGATTCCTTCCGAAATCTCAAGCAGGGTAAGATTCCTGCCGTACTTCAGGAATTCTGCAAACTTCCTTGCGAGCTTTTCGTCTCCTCTTCCGACTGGCTTAGGAAGGACTTCGGTAAGGGTTATAACAGATGAATAAGCACTCAGGATCCCTGATTGGAAAGCACTCACGACCTCTTTCATAAGAGGGCCGAACTGTGGATGGGCTTCTATATAATAAATAATAGGAGCCGTATCAATGAAGACGCTGTTGACCTGAGCAAGTTCCTCCGCAAGAGTCATGCCCTCTCCTCTCTCATGCGGTTTACATACTCCTGAGCGTCCTCATTCCCCCAAAGGCCTTTGCCAAGCCCATAGAGACTCTTCCAGTCGACGTCCCTTTTTGATGTGATTCCGGACTTTCTCAACCGGTGTGCGAGTTTCTCCACCAATTTCAATTGGTCCTTTGGAGAGAGTCCTTCAATCACTTTTTCGATTTTTCCAAGCGTAGTTGCCCTTGGCATAGTTATCTCCTTTTAATATATATCATTTACCATAATATGGTATCTTTATCAATTGCAATTACAGGTCACTTTGTTTTTAACTCCATGTTGATCCAAAAGAATAGGTCCTCCAATTTCTTACCTGGAGATAAAGTTGGGCAATATTATTACTTAAAGTTATGAAAAATATGAAAATTATTAGATTGACTCATATAAGGCAACGTTTTATAAATCTTTAAATATCATTCATTCAAGAAAGGAGAAAAAAGAGATGGCAGATCAATGGGGAGATCAATATGATCAGACAGGGAGGGAGCCGTTCCACTGGCAAACCTCGATTGCCTACAAGACGGCAGATAAGATCGTCCTGAGAGGGTACGATACGACGGAGATGGCTGAAAAAGGGTGGAGTTTTGCGGCAGCCGTTTTTCTGCTGTTCCAGGGAAGGCTTCCAAAGGTTAACGAAGAGAAGATGCTTAACTTCTTTATGGTCGAATTCATGGAACATGCCATGTCCCCTTCGACGCTGACCGCAAGATGCTGCGCCTCCGGAAGGCCGGCACTCAATGCGGCCATTGCAGCAGGCATCATGACCTTTGGCGAGGCTCACGGCCCGGGACATCTGCACGGGATCATGGTCCACAAATATATGGACATGGGTGAGAAAAATGGGTGGACCCTCGCGCAGATTGCCGAGCAACTGGTCAAGGATCATAAGGGGAAGAATATCATGGGTCTGGGGCAGCCCCAGCATATCCACGGCGATCCGAGAGCCATCCGGATCATGAAAATGGCAAGAGACCTGGGGGTCGCCGGAAAGTTTCACGATTTGCAGATTGAGATTGAGAAGGCGTTTGAGAAGATCAATGGAAAGAAGATCTGGACCAACGTGATCGGCGGCGGCAACTCGGTCTTTATGGACCTGGGATTCAGCCCGCTGGCTGCCTGGACGATTGGAGTCCTCTGCCGCGGGTTCAGCTGTGGAGCCCATGCCATTGAGGAGATGACCCGGGAAAAAGCCTGGAGGGCATCGCGGACGACGAAGATGATTAATCTTCTCGATCTTTCGATCCAAGGCCCCAAATATTATGACGGCCCGCCGGACAGGCCGGTTCCAAAACCGGAAGATCGAAAGGAATAAGGAGATTCAATGTACGCTCGTTGATAAATTCGGT
>VGSD01000156.1 GCA_016875155.1 Deltaproteobacteria bacterium
GTTGCTGATCGATTCAAGAAGCGACCGCTCCTCGCTCCCGTGGGGCGATAGCTCAATGATGGATTGAAGAAGTCGCCTGAAAAGCTCCTGCCGCCTGAGCCCATTCTCATCGAGGTATTCGTCTACCTTGTGAAGGTCGCCTCCCTTCCATAGATGCATAAGGCAGTGGACGCGGTCAATGAACGGAATTGGCTTGCCTCCAGGAGCTTCATAACCAAGAGACCGGCTCTTTCGCTGAACCCAGGTCTTAAGTTTTACCTTACTCCCAGAACTTTCCTCTTCAGTGGGCCAGGCGTCTCCGCCTGGTTCTTCTCCTCCATTCCAATTCTCCTCCTCTTCCTCGCCAGCAGAGACACCGGTGCTACTGCCTTTTGTAAAGTTTATGAGGTCCCATGTGGCGGCGAGATCTCTGTCGGAGATACCGCATGAAATGGCATAAAGAATACACGCGCCCGCTGGCGCATCATCCAAACCAAAATCATGGCGATGGAGAAGATAATAACAGGTCGGCTCGTCAAGCCTGTCAACAGCCACCTCCTCCTGCGCTTCAGCTCCATCACCCGACAGCACCCGACCGACTACGAAGTCAACGACTATTCGTCGGACATGAGTGAGAAACTCCGAGACGGTCATCACCTGACCCGGATCGTTTGCCTTCTTGACGACAGGATGCTTGCTGTAAGCCTCAAGCGCAGGTCCTGTCGCCGCCCAAACAAAATCCGGCCCCCGAATCCCTGCATCCCAGAACTCCCGGAGCTTCCCCCGAATATTCTCCCGCATCTCTTCCAAGACCTGATTATCCCAACCGGCTCGGGCTTCAGCCTGACGTTTCTTGCACACGAGCCAGACGGAAGAAGCAAGTGCAGCAGAAGCTTTAGCTCGCATTCTGGTATTCATTTCTGTCTGAATGGGCCAGCTACCATCAACAACAAACCCTGATCGAATCAGGGCCGATACGAGAGTTTCCCATGCATCTGGCTGTTTGTTTGCAAAGACTACAACCAATTTCCCCTCGTCGTTAAGAACATTGTGGCATGCCTGAAAGACACGAGCCATGCCATCTTCGTAAACAGCTCTCGACTTTACCTTATCCCCATTGTGGCGGCTTGGTTCGTCAATGAGTTCTCCATCATTCAGCTCACAATTCCATTTGGGCGAAAGCAATTCTTTGAATGACCAATCCAATTCAGGTGAAATATCTTTAACCATTCGTCTTAGCCATATGTAGAAAAAATCCATGAGATCTGAATAAGGTATCGCATCGTAGTATGGTGGGTCTGTAATCACAAAGTCGTAACTATTTAAACTGATTTCAATGGCAGAGTGGTTCTCTAAATTCGGCTTTTTCGCACCATCGGTAGCAATAAGAGCGTGATCGATATAACGTGACACCCAGTCAAGCTGGGCCCCAAAGGCTCCTCCAACATCATTCGTCACTGCAAGCTCGGTGAAATCCCATGTAATAGGCAAGGCAAAACGTGTAAAGGTATGTCCGATCAATTCTCTTGAAAGATGCCAAACACAGACCATCGAATTGTAGTCGGCAACTTTGTCGTTTTGAATAGATAGATAACACAAGACTGGCTCTATCCACTCAGACACATACCTTTTCTTGGCCATTTCTTCCTTTGCCCGCCTAGTCCAATTCACAAATGTTCCCAATGCCAAGAACTGCCGTGGCGTGAAGAGTTTTTTCCATTGGTCAAAACCATAAAGAGGGACTCGAAAACCTAATGCTTCTTTGCTTGGAAGAGGTTCCTCAGGAAGGCCAAAGGGGATTTGTGCATACAAACCTGGAATATTTTTTTCTGCTTCTATGGCCTTCCCAATTTCATAAATCACTGGCAATCGATATTCCTTGCCGTTCTGTCCATCCACCACCACAGCAGTCATTATTTCACTCAGCCTTCCTGCTTGTCCTTCCAGGCGGATGTCTTCCATCGTCATTATGGTTTCGCAACACGGGCATTTCGCTCCAGACCGGGACATAGTCCCGGCTCCAATTTTCTTGTCATGTTCGCGGCGCTGGGCGGTGTTAGTACCTTTGACCGGAACATCCTTTTCAATGTCAAAGACAACGCCAGTTTTTTCTGAATTGGGTTGCATTTTGAGAAGTACTCGTTTTTTTTCTTTTTTGCAGAGCCAGCGGGTTTTGAGGAGAGGTATCGTCGCCCGGCAATTTTTGCATTGCATTGTTCTCGCCCACAAGTAAGCGACCGTGGGTTTGGCAATCCATCTCGGATTGCGTTTGTCAGCAAGATATTCCTTGCTAAATTCCTTGTTCAAGGCATCGATATCCGGATTCCCATCTTCTTTGATCGGCACAAGCCGCATGGGCTGTTTCTCGTAAGGCTTTAAAGGACCGATGTCCCCTCTGGTCACTTTCAAAGGCTCAAAGTCGGCATAGACAGGATAATATTTTGCGAGGTCTTTTCTCGCGTGATCCAGGACCCACTGCCCCCAGGCTCGAACATGCCATGCAAGATCAGCCTCGATACTACCACTCTCTGACACCTTAAAATTGAGCGTCCCCTGTTCTCCCTCTTTCAGTTTACGTCCTAAAAGTTCCAGGGCTTTTCCCGTTTCTGCTTTGGAGTGCCCTTTGGCCTTCGTGAAAAATTCCCGCATGAAAGTTTCGTTTGATAAAATAAAATCCGGCAGGGGCCATGTCTTTCCAGCGAGCTTCTGTGGGTATTCCAGGGTGCACTTCAAGATGAACCAGGCAACAGGGTTGATGTCAATGGCAGTTGCCTCACAGCCAAGCCGCATGGCCTCGAGGGGAATCGCCCCGCCTCCTGCGAATGGGTCAAGCACTTTGGGTGCTTTCCCCCCATAAGCTTTTTTGATTTCTTGCTTAAACCAATCCAGGAGTTCCTTGTTTTGCGTCTCCCTTCCCCAGTGAAGAATTCCTCCTTCGGTTATTTCTTTTTCGCGTTCGACAATCTGGCCGTTAGGCATCTTCTTCCGCTCGATCTTCTTAACAACTTTGCCACCGATCTTCTCACATAGTTCTTTTCGCTTTTCGGGTGTCCCAGGGTCAGGTAAGAGGGTGGCGATGAGTGCCGCTCGACACGCTGCCAACGGACGACGGGCAGGCCAGATATGAAGCGTAGAAATATGCCCATGCCTCACATTCTTCTCATGCACCGAATCCAAAGAAGTCTGCTTTAATGGGAATGCATGCTCAATTAAACGCGGTTTGTCTGTCACTGAACGGCTACTCCACTTCGTTTTGCAATCTCTCGTGCTAAGTTTTTAAAATCCTTGTAGCCCTCCTGGACCGCCTTAAAATGAGTTCCAATAGCTCCATCCGCGGGTTTAAGATGGAATAGCGGTTTTCTTGCCTCTTGAGCCATTGGCATAAGGCTCCGGTAGTGCTTAAGAAGAGATAAACAATAGGGATCTAATTTAACTAAAATGTTCTCTCCCCCAGATTCCCTTAAAACATCGCTTCGATAAACCTCAGGAATGCGAGCAATCCATCGGTTATAAGCTTTTACAGGACGGTCCAAACGCTCGGAATGTTGAAGAACGATATATCCAACGGGTTGCATTCTTCCTTCGGGAAGCTTCAATTCCTCCACAGGATTCTTTTCCAGTCTCTCTCTCCATTCTTCTCGCCAGCGCCATAACTTAGGCCCAAGGTTTCGAAGACCTTGTAAGGAAAATAAGTCTGGAGAAAGAGGTATCACGATATAATTTGCTGCAATGAGGGCTGCACGGTTGATCGCTCCAAGGTTTGGACCAAGGTCCATCAGGATCACATCTGCCTTGTGGGATTCTGCTGCTTTCTGCATGATTCGCCAAAAGGAGGAAGTGACGCGGAAGGCACGTTCGTCACGATCCATACATTTCGGCCACACCTCTGAGAGTTGATCTTCAAAGCCCGAAAGTGCGAGATCTCCCACTAAAAGGGATAACCTGTCTTCGATATTCTCTAGGGATGGATTGGCTATATCCCCTATGCCCCTCATAAGTGGATGGACACATCCAAATACAGTTTCTGGATGATCGCCCTGAGGCCATAGTTGTTCCAAGCGGTCTTCATCGAGAAAAGCTGCTGTCAGATTGGCCTGGGGGTCAAGGTCGGCGGAAACAACACGCAGGCCAAGATTAGCGTACATCCAGGATAGATGATAAACGAGGGAGGTTTTTCCAACCCCTCCTTTGTTATTGAAAAAGGCTATCACATTCGTATTCATGGGCGCCTCCTCACGATGACCAGCACATAAGTATCTTCCACAATGAACTCCGGCGGTGGGTTCCCGTTTTTCTCAAGCTCTCTACGGGCCAACTGGATTCCTACTCCAAATCGCTGAACGTAGCCAAGATTCTTCATCGCCTCTGCTAGATGTGGATTCCTATAATCCGTTATCCCTGGATTCCCAAAATTCGAACGGGTGACCTGCCCATAAGGTCCTCCGGGGCTTAGAATCTCGATCCTATCAGAAAACCAGTTTATTCGAACAGGGGCATTCGTCCCTTCATAGGTGCGATGAAGAACTCCATTTCGGGCAAGCTGCTGCAAGGCCACAATAGGGTAGTCCGGTTCTCGTATTTCGACCGACTTCGTTGCAATGCTTGATGCCACTGATATGTGCGCGTGAAATACTTCATCTAAAGTCCTGAGCTGGTCCGGGAGTGGGCCGTCTATCTCTTTCTGATCCTTTATTGGGTCAGTTACCTCCAGGCCGTCGAACCGAAGGAATTGAATATAAGCTCCCGGAATGTATTGCCTTGGGTCTTTGCCTGTAACCAGAATACCTAAATGGGTGGGTTTGGGCTTGGGTTCCACTGTCGTAAAACGCAACGAAGAAAGTTGGAATTCAATTGAACGCTCATTCTGTTCAATGAGTTCGGCAGGCAAGGAAGAGGGAAGATAAATTCTTTGGAAAATTTCAAAATCCAGGTCGTCCAGAGTAGCAGTTGGAGCAGGCCAGATATCAAAAGGAAGATTTTTTGATCGCCGCTTCTCGATCAAGCGACGCTCCTCTTCCTCTGTAGCAATAGCCCTTCGTGGTCCGACGCGGATCCAGGCACGTCCTTGAAAACGAACAGGTGGTGCATCCGACGGCTCCACAATTATCACAGCCAGCTCACAGCCTGACAAAACTTGTTTATGTACCGTCATGGTGGGAAAGGGTGTGATATTGCCATCCGAACGCATATCCGCTAATGTGCGTAGAAGTTCATCAGTAATGGGAAGATTGGCACATGTGCCGTTATCATTGGCTCCAGTGAAAATAACCCCTGGCCTTTGGTAATTGGGTAGGTCGTTTGCAAATGCACAGATAGCTTGACGAATTCTGTCTCTATCGCTGGCTGAGGCTTTGCGTTCAACCCGATCTGATTCGAGATCGTTTAGCAATATCTCCAATTCTCGAACTTCCATTTGCCCCTCCTTTCATGCTATGTATGTTGCCGTTCAGGTTGGCTTCCGCTGTCTCCAAAAATTGACAACCCATCCGGTTGCGGATAGTTGCGGATTTCTTTGGTCACTGCCATTCCTTCATCCTATTGACACCTGCATGATTTCCTTTGCGCTTATTAGAACGCTTCCCTTCGTTTTGGCCAGAAGATTTCCGAATGGGTCCTGGACACGGACCAGTCTTGGGTTGGGTGTGGCGCAATCGTAAACGACATAAAGCCAATATCCGTTCCGCATGTTGCATGCCTTGGCCCATTCGTTGGCTGAAACCTCAACATCACCCGTTGCGGCCCGGCCTTTGACTTCAATAGCGCGCTTCTCTTTCTCCGATCTTACGGAGAGAATATCAAAACCCGGATTGTCCGGCAGGCCGGCCTTGCGGGCCAATTCCGGCGAATGCACATCCAGGACCTTAGCTCCTGCCGCCTCTTCAAACACCCAAACAACCTTCATGGCAGCCATTTCAACGTTAACATCATGCTCTTCGATATCCTTTGAATCAACGGATGGGACAACAAGAGCATGGGCTACGAAAGTGACCGGTCCTGGCATGATCAACTCCGGTTCACGCCTCATCACTGACAGACTGTTTGCCTTTCTGCTGGCAAGCTGTTTCTGTTGTTTTTTGACCTCTTCCAGCGCTTCGATGGCTTTTCGGTTTCCGGCCCTTGCCCTCTCGCCATGTTTCGCCCGTGCAATGGCGAGTTCCGCCTCCTGAAAATCGAACGCACGCTGTAGTAAACCTTCCCGCTCAGGCATACTTTCAAGGAGACGCCTTTTCCGCTCCAATGCTTTTTTCCGGGCAATGCGTTCTGTCAGGAAAGCAAGGGTCTGTCCTTTCATCTCTTCAGCAATGACAGCCAACCGCTGCCCGGAGGATGGTAGTCCATAGCCTCCTTTAAGAAACAGAAGATGCTCAATGGGACAAACCATCACTTCCGCCCCTTCGTACTGCTTTATGCCTACCAGCCTGCATTCAAGCGTCTCTTCTTTTGAAAGCTCGTATATTTCGGGATCGGGCTTTCGTATGATTGAGATGAGCGCCATGTGGAACAGGTATGGTTTTTCTGTTGTTGGATCCACAAAGACTGCGCCACGACGCCCCATACCCGCAAGGCGCTCGGAGACAAGCGCGCGAAATTTCTCAAAAACCGGCTCTCCCGGTCGAACCCAGATGGCGTCTTTTGAGTCCAGAGGCCGGGACACAGATAGGCGGTCACGCATTTTCCCGGGGTAGAGTTCCAGGGCTGGCAGGATCGGGTCCAGGGCACTCGGGCGTTTGGGTCGAAAAGAGAAGACCTTTTCGATATCTCCTTCGATTTCGATATCAATAAGAGGAGTTGATAGTTCAAGATAGTGCCGCACGTACCCCGGTAATAGACGGAAGTGGATCTCCCGTTCTACATGCTCGCGAATGCGGGGCAATTCTTTCCCCACGTCACCGCCTGTTCCAAAAAGGGATTGCTCACGGGCAGCAA